>DHMW01000027.1 GCA_002405995.1 Oscillospiraceae bacterium UBA4632 | reverse complement strand
GTATCGTACTGACCGAGGCAAAAGGAAAAAGAGACAGGTTTCGAGCCGCACCGCAAAACGGTAGACGCCGCAAGGCTTTTTCGCCGTTCAAGGGACTCCATTCCGCGGAAAGGAAGCGGAAACGAAACCATTTGCCAACGGGTGAAGTGCGCCCATCTGAACACGATAACGACTTCTAAGGAGATCTACATATATGGCTACTATTCAAAGCAAAGGGATATTCCTCTCCCTTGTCGCGCAGCTGGACAAGCTGGCACGGCATAACCGTCAAGGCAGCTTTCGCACCAGAGAACGCTACTACGAAGCGTGCAAACGGTTCTGCGCCTACCTTGCCGCAGAATACCATCTGCAAAAGCTGGAGAACATCAGCGGGAAGCATCTCGTGAGCTATGTGCTGTACCTACAGGACAACGGCAAGTCTGCCGGCACCGTGAAAACTGACCTTGCCGCCATCCGCTTCTTCCACGATAAGATGTCCCGCCCAAAGTATGCTCTGCCAACAAACAGCGAGTTAGGCGTCGAGCTGGAGCGCCGCCGGTTCGGGCAGCTCGACCGGACATGGAGTGGGCCGGAGTTCAACCGTCTGCTCGGCAAGGCAATGGCCGAAAACCGTGATGACTTCATTCTCGCACTTTACCTCGGGCGTTACGCGGGGCTTCGTATCCACGAGTGCTTCCGCATAGACACGGCGGCAGCGGAGCAGGCATTACGTGAAAACACCCTCACCGTAAAGGGCAAGGGCGGCAAGGTGCGTATCGTCCCCATTGAGGACGAGCGTATTCTGATGATGCTCCGTAAGCTGCTGGCCCGAACCGAGCGCGGACATAAGCTGCTGGTGCCGGATGGCATGCCGACTGACCGCGCCATCAACGCCTTAGAGCTGTTCATCTACCGCCACCGGAATGAGATCAGCGATGAGGGCTCCGACCGCCGTTTGACTTTCCACGGGCTTCGGCACACCTATGCAGCGGAGAAGTACAAAAGGCTGACGGAGAGCGGCATGAGCGCCATTGACGCGCACTATGCGGTCTCGCGACTGCTCGGCCACGAGCGTGCCGATGTAACGAACATTTACCTCGCGTCGGTCAGAAAGCGGGGCAGCGATGGAGAATAAGTACCGCTCCCTTGACGATCTGCCCATGACGCTGCGTGTGGAGGAGCTGATGCCGATCCTCGGCATTGGACGCAACACAGCCTATGAGCTGGTCCGCAGCGGCAGGCTCCGCAGCATCCGCGTCGGCCGGCAGGTGCGTATCCCCAAGAACGCGCTGATTAGGTTCTTGGAGGATACCGAGAAATAGAGACCTAAGTCTCTCAAATAAAGCTTTGCATTTCTGCTGCGCAGGGCGTATCATATTATTAGATATGTCCTGCGCAGCGGAAAGGAGGATATATGTCGCGCAAGAACGAAAACAAAAAGGGCGCTAACGGCGCCGGTTCTATCCGAAAGATCACAACCACTCGCAACGGGAAAGAATACACTTACTGGCAGGGGCGCTATACCGAGGGGTACGACGCTTGTACCGGCAAGCAGATCCAGCGCAGCATTACAGGGAAAACGCAGAAGGAGGTCGCGCAGAAGCTTCGGCGGATCACCGCCGAAATTGATGCAAAGACCTATGTTGCTCCCTGTAGGCTCAGCATATCCGAATGGATGACCGTTTGGGCACAGGATTATCTTGTCGGGGTCAAGGCTTCTACCGCATACCTTTATAAGCGCACCATTGAGTTATATATCGACCCGCATCTCGGTCATATCCGTATCGATGCACTGAATGCTCACACGGTGCAGCATTTCTACAACGAGCTTGCCAAGCCGTCAAAGCCCGAGGTCGCTCCGCTCTCTGCAAAATCCATCAAGAACATTCACGGCGTGCTGCACAAGGCGTTGAAGCAAGCTGTTCTGATCGGCTATCTTCGTGCAAACCCGACCGAAGCGTGCATTCTCCCACGCATCATCAGGAAAGAGATGCACCCCTTGGAGGAGGATCAAGTTTCTGTGTTTCTGCGCGAGGTACAGGGGCATCCGCATGAATATCTCTATAAGATTGCTTTGTTTACTGGATTACGCGAAGGTGAAGTGCTTGGCCTCGGTTGGGAACACATTGACTTTCAGGCAGGTACTCTCACGGTAAAGCGACAGCTTCGCAGGGAGCAGAAAAAAGGCGGAGAGTATTACTTCTCTCCGCCAAAAAATAACAAGAGCCGCTGTCTGACGCTGGCCCCATCGGTGATTCAGTTGTTCCGACTTCAAAAGCTGCAGCAAAACCGTATGCGGATAGAGGCCGGCGATGCATGGGAAGAGCACGGTCTCATATTCACTAACCAAACCGGCGGCTATCTGTCCTATCGCACGGTGTACGATTGTTTCAAACGCATTGTCCGAAACATTGGCGCACCAGCCACGCGCTTTCACGATCTGCGTCATACCTTCGCAGTTGCAAGTATCAAAAGCGGCGATGACATCAAGACGGTGCAGGAAAACCTCGGACACGCCACGGCGGCATTTACGTTGGACGTTTACGGTCATGTTACGAAGCAGATGAAGCAGGACAGTGCGGAGCGTATGGAACAGTTTATCAGGAGCGTCTCGGGCGCTTGAGGGGCAATAAGGCTAAAAATAAGGCTAAACAGGGTTTCAAGGCAACAAAAAAGCCTTGAAGTTACTGAAACTTCAAGGCTTTTTTCGTGGTGCGCGGTACAGGACTCGAACCTATGACCCCATGCACGTCAAGCATGTGCTCTACCAGCTGAGCTAACCGCGCGAATCGAACAGTAGCATATTACTATATTATTCGCCTGCTGTCAAGCCCCTTTTTCACAAAAATGCAAATTTTGCGCCCAAGGGGAGACTATTTACAGCATACGCCGCGCCGTGGAAAAAGTAAAGACGGGAAAATAACAGAATTTCGCCCGCCTTTTTCGGTCAATTTTCTGCGGCGGCTTTCCTTGTCATTCGCCCGCAAGTTCTATATAATGAATCCCGTATTTTGAATCGAGAAATTTGGAGTGTATCTTACGATGGGAAAAATCGGCTTTGACAACAACAAGTACCTTTCCATGCAGTCCGCGCACATCCGCGAGCGCATCAGCCAGTTCGGCGGCAAGCTTTATCTGGAATTCGGCGGCAAGCTGTTCGACGATTATCACGCCTCGCGCGTGCTGCCCGGCTTCCAGCCCGACAGCAAGATCCGCATGCTCCAGCAGCTGCGCGACGATGTGGAGATCGTCATCGCCGTCAACGCCGGCGACATTGAAAAAAACAAGGTGCGCGGCGACCTTGGCATCACCTACGATGACGACTGCCTGCGCCTGATCGACGCGTTCCGCGCGCTGGGACTGTACGTCGGCGGCGTGTGCATCACGCAGTACGCGGGGCAGAACGCGGCGGACGCCTTTATCAAGCGTCTCAACGCGCTGGGCGTGCGCAACTACCTGCACTACCCCATTGCGGGCTACCCCTCCGACGTCGCCCACATCGTCAGCGACGAGGGCTTCGGCCGCAACGACTATATCGAGACGACGCATTCGCTCGTCGTCGTCACCGCGCCCGGTCCCGGCAGCGGCAAGATGGCCACCTGTCTCTCCCAGCTTTACCATGAACACAAGCACGGCGTCAGCGCTGGCTACGCCAAGTTTGAGACCTTCCCCATCTGGAATCTGCCGCTCAAGCACCCGGTGAACCTCGCCTACGAGGCCGCGACCGCGGACCTCGACGACGTGAACATGATCGACCCGTTCCATCTGGAGGCCTACGGCAAAACGACCGTCAACTACAACCGCGACGTTGAAATTTTCCCCGTCCTGCGCGCGATCTTCGAGCGCATCTCCGGCAAGTGCCCCTATCAGTCCCCCACCGACATGGGCGTCAACATGGCGGGCAACTGCATCATCGACGATGAGATCTGCCGCCAGGCCTCCCGCATGGAGATCCTGCGCCGCTATTATGCCGCGCAGGTCGATGTCGCGCGCGGCATTGCCGACGCCTGCCAGCTGCGCAAGCTCGAGCTCGTCATGCAGCAGGCGGACGTGACGCCCGACCTCTGCCCCGCTGTGGCTGCCGCCAGGCAGAAGGCCGAGGAGACCGGCGCGCCTGCGGGCGCGATGGTCCTGCCGGATGGCCGCGTCATCACCGGCAAGACCTCGTCGCTGCTCGGCGCGTCGGCGGCGCTGCTGCTGAACGCGCTCAAGGCAAGCGCCGGCATCCGCAAGGACATGGACCTCATCTCCAACCAGGTCATCGAGCCGATCTCCGCGCTCAAGATCCAGTCGCTGGGGCACCACAACCCCCGCCTGCATTCCGACGAGGTACTCATCGCGCTGGCGATCTCCGCGCTGACCAACCCGCTGGCCGAGATGGCGCAGG
This sequence comes from Oscillospiraceae bacterium UBA4632, assembly GCA_002405995.1. GTDB lineage: Bacteria > Bacillota > Clostridia > Oscillospirales > Oscillospiraceae > Hominicoprocola. The sequence goes on along the minus strand of DHMW01000027.1, from coordinate 4,911 downwards.
CGCAGCTGGGCACGCTGCGCGGCTGCGACGCGCACTTCTCCGTCATCATTTCGGAGGAGGATATCAAGCTCTACAAGCGCCTCGGCATCCACGTCAGCTGCGAGCCGAAATACGAGTACAAACGCCTTTACCACAAATAAAGCAGGGTGCGCGGCGTGAGCCGCACACCGTTCCGGTCAAACAGGAGAATCTTACCATGCAGAGCAATTCCCATCCCTATGCCGCCGTCTGCGGCGGCGTGAACATCGATATCGGCGCACATTCCTTCGCGCCGCTCCGCGCAAAGGACTCCAACCCCGGCAAGGTCGAGCTGAGTCTCGGCGGCGTGGGGCGCAATATCGCGCACAACCTGCGCCTGCTGGGGCTGAACGTCGAGCTTTTGACGGCGCTCGGCGGCGATTCGCGCGCCGCCCAGGTGGAGGAGAGCTGCGCCGCGCTCGGCATCGGGCTTTCCCACGCGCTGCGCGTGCCGGACGGGCGTACCTCGACCTACGTCTTCGTCGGCGGCGACGACGGCGACATGGCGGTCGCCGTCGCGGACATGGAGATCTGCGAAGAGCTGACGCCGGAATACTTCGCCGCGCAGCTGCCGTTTCTCAACGGCGCGGCGGCGGTCGTGCTGGATACGAACCTTCCGCGTGCCTCGCTCGTCTATCTGGCGGAGCATTGCACCGCGCCGCTGTTCGTGGACCCCGTGTCCACCGCCAAGGCGGAAAAGCTCGCGGGGCTGCTCGGGCACATTCACACGCTCAAGCCCAACCGCATTGAAGCAGAGCTCCTCTCCGGCGTGAGGATCACGGACGGTGCGAGCCTGCGCGCGGCGGCGGAGGCACTGCTTGCGCAGGGACTTTCGCGCGTGTTCATTTCCCTCGGCGGGGACGGCGTGCTGGCCGCGCAGCAGGGCGAGACGCATCTGGAGCCCATCTGCAAGGCAGAGATGGTCAATGCCACCGGCGCGGGCGACGCGATGATGGCGGCGCTGGTGTGGTCGTTCCTCGCAGGCAGAACGCTCGCGGAAAGCGCCGCGGCAGGCGCTGCCGCCTCCGCCATCGCGGTGGAGAGCGAGGAAACGATCAACCCCGCCATGAGCGCGGGAGCGGTGGAGGCGCGCATGGCGCGCTGACCGCTCCGGTGCGGATGCCCTCTCATACACGCAATAAAAAGGACGCCTCCCCCGGGAGACGTCCCTTTTCCTTATTTTCCGATCAGGCAGCTGCCGCTCCCGGCGGCCTCAGCGACGATCGGCACAAACTCCGTATCATAAGCGCCCATCGCCGCTGTCACCGCGTCCAGCTGCTCCGCCGTGACCGGCACATACACGCGGTCAAACTTTTCGGCAAGCTCGCTCATCACGATGCCCGTGCGCTCCTCGCTGCCGGCAAGCACGATGTCCGCATCCACGCTGACGGAGAGCCTGCCCTCATAGCCCGCCGCCTTGAGCGCCGCGCGGATATCGTCAGCCAGCAGCGCAAGCGCCTCCTGCTGCGTCATGGTGCGCTCGTCGGTCTTGATGCGGCTCATGCGCCCGTCGCGCGGGTAGTGGAAGTCGTCGAGCAGCAGCTCGTCAAAGCCAAGCCCCGCGCATTCCGTCACAACGTCCGTCACATACTGCCGTGCGCCCTGCTTTTCCGGCGCGAGCCAGTGGGTGCTGTTCGTGTCGTACCATACAAAGCCCGTCAGCTGGCAGACGGCGGCGTCCGTCATGTGCGCGTAGGCGTACAGGCTGTCGTGCAGGGTGCTGATGCGCGCGATCGTGTAATAGTCCGAGCCGGTGATGCCCTCGATGGCGCTGCGCGCCACGCTGCCGCCCGCTACGGCACCGCAGTCGATCGCGCCCTGGAGCTTCGAGTCGTACAGCAGCCTGCCGCTCGCCTCCTTCAGCCGGACCGCCACGGCGTTCGTATCCGCATCCAGCGCTTCGAGCGCAGCCTCCCAGCCGCCGCTCAGCACAGCCTCGTCCAGCTCGGCGGCGCGCATGTCCTTTATCACCGGCTGCTCGACTACGATCTCCACATCCTCCTGCGGCGTGCCGCCGTCCGGCTCCGCATCCTGCTGCGGCGCGCCGTCCTTCGGCTGCTTCCACGGCAGCTCGAAGCGGAACGAGCCGTCCGCTTCATAGACGATATAGCGCTGCGCAAAGAGGAAGCCGCACGCCGCGGCCAGCACCAGCGCCAGCAGCGCGGCGAGCCATTTTCTTCCGTTCCTGCGCCCGCGATAGCTTGCATAGCCGCGCGTACCGCGCACCCTCGCCATCTGCATCGCCTGCCTTTCTCTGCATACTGTTTTTGCAACAGTTTACTCGCCCCAGATGAAAAAATCAACAGAAACCTCAGGTTTCTGCTGATTTTCTCCCTTTTGTCGGTCAACCCTCGATGCCGTCCAGCAGCGCCACGCGGCGCGCGTGACGCCCGCCCTCAAATCCGGTGGAGAGGAACGTCTCGACCATGGCGGCGGCCAGCTTGGGCCCCGTGAAGCCCGCGCCGATGGCGAGCATATTGGCGTTGTTGTGCTGGCGGCACAGCTGCGCCTCGAGCGCGTCGGCGCAGTGCGCGCAGCGGATGCCCTTGACCTTGTTCGCCGCGATGGAAATGCCGATGCCCGTCGTGCACACGACGATGCCGTACTCGCACTCCCCGCTTGCGACAGCGCGCGCGGCGGCCTCGCCGAAAATGGGATAGTCGCAGCTCTCGGTGGAGTAGGTGCCGCAGTCCTTCACTTCGTGTCCCATGCCCTCCAGCTGCTTTTTGATGTCCTCCTTCATGGCGTAGCCGCCGTGGTCACAGCCCAGTGCGATCTTCATGCTTTTTTCTCCTTTTATCGGTCAGATTTTGTGAAAAACCGGTCTCATCTTCTCAAACGTGCAGACATAGCGGAAGCCGCAGTCCCTGAGCAGCTCCTGCGTTTCCCGCACATGCCCGCCGACGAATTCCGGCGTGTGCGCGTCGGTGCCTGTGGTGACGATCTCGCCGCCGAGGGCGCGGTAAAGCTTCAGCCACTTCGCGTCGGGCAGCGGCGTATTGCCGCGGTTGACGTTGCACTCGATGCCGCGCCCGCCCTCGATCACGGCGCGCAGGATCTGCGCGACCTCGTCCTCAAAGCCGTCGAAGCTCATGTGCATGCCGTGGTTTTCGTTCATGTAGCGCAGCGGCAGCGTCAGGTGCCCGAGCACGGAAAATTTTCCAAGCTTCGCCGTTTCCAGCTCGAGCGCCAGATAGTCCGCGATCTGCGCGTGCGCCTCCTCCCCCGTGCCCTTGGGCATGAAGTAGAGGTCCGTATAGCCGTATTTTTCCGACAGCTGGTGCTGCGAGCCGATGATAAAATCCAGCCCCTCCAGCCGCGCAAGCAGCTCGCCGGCGTACTGGGGATCGCGCGCCGCTTCTCCCAGCTCGATGCCGCGCCGGACGATGATCCGTCCCTCTGCGGCGCGCTCGGCGCGCGCAAAGACCGCCTCGCGGTCGGAAAAGTCGTGCGCCCAACGCTCCGTGCTGCCCGTTTCGAACAGATCCACATGATCGGTCAGGCACAGCTCCTGCATCCCCGCGGCGATCCCGGCACGGACCATATCCTCCACCGGCGTTTCCGAGTCAAAGGAAAGCGAGCAGTGCGTGTGATAATCGGATAGATACATGTTGCTCCCTTACAGCTTGAACTTCCCGAAGAAGCTCTTGTTCTCCTCGTAATTTTTCTCGCCCAGCAGCTCGCCGAACCGGCGCAGCGCTTCCTTCTGCTCACGGTTGAGGTTGCGGGGCGTCTCGATGTGCACGGTGACGTACTGGTCGCCGCGGCCGCGGCCGTTGAGCCCGGGGATGCCCTTGCCCTTCAGGCGGAAGGTCGTGCCGCTCTGCGTCCCCTCGGGGATGGTGTACTTCACCTTGCCGTCGATCGTCGGGATCTCCAGCTCCGCGCCGAGCGCGGCCTGCGTAAAGGTGATGGGCGCCTCGCAGAGCACGCTCGTGCCCTCGCGGCGGAATACGTCGTGCGGACGCACGGAAACCACGATCAGCAGATCGCCCGCGGGGCCGCCGTTCTTGCCCGCGTTGCCCTGGGCACGCAGCGAAATGGTCTGCCCGTTGTCGATGCCCGCGGGGATACTGACCTTGATGGTCTTGCGGTGGCGGATCATGCCCTTGCCGCCGCACTTGGGGCAGGGCTGGTGGATGATCTTACCCTTGCCGCCGCAGCGCTGGCAAGGCGCGGAGGTGGACATATAGCCCAGCGGCGTCTGGCGGCGCTGCTGGACCACGCCGCTGCCGCGGCAGTCGGGGCAGATCTCCGCCGTCGTTCCCCTGGCGCAGCCCGAGCCGTGACAGTCGGGACACTGCTCGATGCGGTCAATGCTGACCTCCTTCTCGCAGCCGAACGCCGCCTCCTCGAAGCTGATGTTCACGCTCGTGCGCAGGCTCTCGCCGCGCGTGGGCGCATTCGGATTCACACGCGAGCTGCCGAAGCCGCCGCCGAAAAAGCTGCCGAAGATATCGCCGAGGTCGCCGAAGTCGAACCCGCCCGCGCCGTAAGCGCCGCCTCCGGCTGCGCCTGCGCCGTAATTCGGGTCAACGCCCGCAAAGCCGAACTGGTCGTAGCGCGCCTTCTTGTCGGGGTCGCTCAAAACCTCGTTCGCCTCGTTGATCTCCTTGAACTTCTCCTCCGCTTCCTTGTCGCCGGGGTTCATGTCGGGATGATACTTGCGCGCAAGCTTTTTATATGCTTTTTTGATCTCTTCTTCCGAAGCGCCCTTGGAAACGCCGAGCACCTCGTAATAGTCTCTTTTATTTTCAGCCATAGACTACGCTCCTAAAAACGCCGCAATCGGGGGCAGTATAAACTGTCCCCGCTGCGTCGATCGGTTTCAAATTACTTCTTGCTGTTGTCGTCGTCATCCACGACCTTGTAGTCAGCATCGTAATACTGCTG
>DHMW01000033.1:9232-13655 GCA_002405995.1 Oscillospiraceae bacterium UBA4632 | reverse complement strand
GCGCAGACTGCGGTGAAGTACTCACGGGGACCGCGGGCGGCGTTCTTGCGAGCGTCGCGGCAGGCCTTGCAGCGCTGAGGCTCGTTCTGGAAGCCGCGCTCCGCATAGAACTCCTGCTCACCGGCAGTGAACACGAACTCTTTGCCGCACTCTTTGCAAACTAAAGTCTTGTCTTCGTACATGATTTTACCCTCTCTTTGAATCAGAAAAAAATATATGCGTTCAGCGTTTGCTGATATCGCCGGAAAAAATGTGCTGCGCAGCCTTGCGTCGAACGCGCTGCACGGCGTTGTCCACCGACTTCGGAGACTTGCCCACGGCCTTCGCGATCTCTCGGCAGGAAAGGCCTTCCAAATAGTACCCTAAGATCTTCGCCTCGAACTCGGACAACTGCTTGCGGGTGCTCTCGAGCAGATCCTCCACGCGGTCCCGAGCGATGATGAGAAGCTCGGGGTCGGCATGGTTGGGGTCAAGCGCACCGGGGGTGTAAGAAGTACTGTCAAAGAAAGGGGTATCAAGGGATATGGATTCGTTCAGCGGATAGTGCTTGCCGCGCGAGGCGGCGCGAAGGGCGGAACACAGACGGCTGCGGATGCAGATATCCGCAAAGGTGCGGAAGGATGCCGCCTTACCGGGATGGTATTCGCGGATCGCCTGAATGAGGCCGAACATCCCCTCCTGGATCAGATCCTCTCCGTCGCCGCCGGCGAGAAAGAGAGGACGCGCGCAGGCGCGCACCGCACCGTAGTAGCGCGTGACCAGAAGCTCCTCCGCTTCCCGGTCGCCCGCGGCAGCCATGGTGCAGAGCTGCTCGTCCGTACAGGCCGCCAGGCCTGTATGCGTATTCTCATTCTGCTGATACATCATGTATTATACCTGCTATGCCGTAATTTTGTCAAGTATTTAGGAAATTTTCATTAAAAAGAACAAGCAAATCAAAGCGATTTGATCACATTTACCAAATCTTCAGCCGCAGCGTGGGCGATCTGCTCCGTTTTTGCCTCCACCATCACGCGGATCAGCGATTCCGTGCCGCTGGCGCGCACAAGCACGCGTCCAGCCCCGGCGAGCCTGTCCTCCTTTTCCCTGACGGCTGCGGCAAGCACCTCCGACGCCATGATCGCTTCCTTTACGCCGCGTTCATGCGGCACGGCGACATTGAGCAGCACCTGCGGGTACTGCGGACAGACGGAGGCAAGCTCGGATGCCTTCTTTCCGCTGCGGGCAAGCACGTCAAGAAACTGAAGCGCCGTCAGCTGGCCGTCGCCGGTCGTGGCGTAGTCGGTAAAGATCGTGTGGCCCGACTGCTCGCCGCCGAGCTTATAGCCGCGCTCGTTCATCTTTTCAAGCACGTTGCGGTCGCCCACGCCCGTGCAGATAAGGCCCACGCCGTTTTCCCGGCAGAACTCATGAAGCCCGAGGTTCGACATGACCGTCGCGACGATCGTACCGCCGGAGAGCTTCCCGCGGCGCTTCATGTCCGAGCCGCAGACGGCCAGGACCTTGTCGCCGTCGATCACGCCGCCGGCCTCATCGACCATCAAACAGCGGTCGGCATCGCCGTCGAACGCAACGCCAATGTCATAGCCGCCCGCGGCGACCCTCTCCGCAAGCTCTTCCAGATGGGTGGAGCCGCAGCGGTCGTTGATATTCGTGCCGTCCGGCTCGCGGTGGATAAAGTCGCAGAAGCAGCGGAAGCGGCCAAAGAGCTCCGGCGCCGTCGCGGACGACGCGCCGTTCGAGCAATCGACCAGAATGCGCAGCCCGGCAAGGTCCCCCTCGATGGTCCCCGCCAGATGGTCGATGTACGCCTCGCGCGACTGGCGCAGTCCGTGGCGCAGCACGCCGATCTCGCCGTGCGTGGCAGGCGTGAAAATGTCGGAGAGGATCTTCTCCTCCACCCATTCCTCGGTCTCGTCGGGCAGCTTGTAGCCCTTTTCGTTGAACACCTTGATGCCGTTGTGCTCGTAGGGATTGTGCGAGGCGGAAATGACAATGCCGGCGTCCGCCCCCCGGAGCACCGTGAGATATGCGACCGCCGGGGTCGGCAGCACACCAAACGGCATTACGTCGCCGCCGACGGAGCAGATGCCCGCGATCAGCGCGCTTTCCAGCATATCGGAGGAAATACGCGTGTCCTTTCCGATGGTGATAAGGGGCTTTCTTCCCTTTTCCTCTTTCAGAACGGCGGCGATCGCCTTACCGGTGCGGAAAGCAAGATCGGCTGTCAGATTTTCGCCGACCACGCCGCGGATCCCGTCGGTACCAAACAGTTTACCCATAATATCAAACCTCAAGCTTCGTTTTAATGTAATGTAGAACGCCTTTACAGGCTCAGCTGTTCAGGCACTTCGTCCATGATCTTCGGCACGGAAAGCCCCAGGTGCTCATACGCTCTGCGCGTCACGCAGCGCCCGCGCGGCGTGCGCTGCAAAAAGCCGAGCTGCATCAGATACGGCTCGTATACATCCAGCAGCGTGACCGCCTCCTCGCCGATGGTCGCCGCCAGTGTCTCGATCCCGACGGGACCGCCGCCGTAGTTTTCGATGATGGCGCGCATCATCCGATGGTCGATGGGGTCGAGACCGAGATCGTCGATCTCAAGCGCGCGGAGCGCCTCGTCCGCGACCTCCTTCGTGATGACACCGTCGGCCTGTACGTCCGCAAAGTCGCGCACGCGGCGCAGCATGCGGTTTGCGATACGCGGTGTGCCGCGCGAACGGCGTGCGATCTCAAACGCGCCTGTCGGATCGATATCTGCATTCAGGATGCTCGCCGAGCGCGCGACGATCCTGGAAAGCTCCTGCGGTGTGTAAAGCTCTAAGCGCAGCGTGACGCCGAAGCGGTCGCGCAGCGGCGCGGAGAGCTGGCCGGCGCGCGTCGTCGCGCCGATGAGCGTAAAGTGCGGCAGGTCGAGACGGATTGAGTTCGCGCTCGGTCCCTTGCCGACGATGATATCGATGGCGTAGTCCTCCATCGCGGGGTAAAGGATCTCCTCCACGCTGCGGTTCAGGCGGTGGATCTCATCGATGAACAGGATATCTCCCTCGCTCAGATTCGTCAAAAGCGCCGCAAGGTCGCCCGCCTTTTCAATGGCGGGGCCGGACGTAATACGGATATTCACGCCCATTTCCTGGGCAATAATGCCCGCGAGCGTCGTCTTGCCGAGGCCCGGAGGGCCGTGCAGCAGCACGTGGTCGAGCGATTCTCCGCGCTTTTTCGCCGCCGCGATGAAGACGGCGAGGTTGCCCTTCGCCTTCTCCTGCCCGATGTATTCCGAGAGCGTCTTCGGGCGCAGGGAGCCTTCCTGCGCGTCCTCGCTCAGGAAGGTCTTGGCCACGATAGGCTCTTCATAAATATCGGTTCCAAAATCAATGCTCAAAAGCTCACCCTCACTTTCACTTCGTCAAAAGTCCTTCGGACTTTCGACGAGATGGGGATATCGCACCGCTCTGTGCCTCGGTGAGCCGCTGAAAGCGTCTCATTCGACACTCGCTCTGCGCAAAGTGTGATTTGCCACGCGCATGTCGCGGCAAATCACGATCAAATTTGGTTTGCGCCGTGCGCGGCGCAAATTCTGTCATTGAAGTTACTTTACCATTTTCTTTAAGCTCTGGCGCACGATCTCCTCAAGCGGCAGATTTTCCGCGTCTACGCCCTTCATCGCGACCGCGATGTCCTGCTGCGTATAGCCGAGCACCGCGAGCGCGGCGGCGGCCTCGACGGCCTTGCTCTTCTCGCCCGCGGCGATGCCGGGGGCTGCCGGTATGCCGATCTCCTGCTGTTCCCTGGCAAGCTTGTCCTTGAGCTCCAAGATGATACGCTGGGCGATCTTCTTGCCGATGCCCGGCGCGGCGATGAGCGCCTTTTCATCGCCCGTGATGACGGCCATCGCAAGCCCCTGCGGCGTGCAGACCGAAAGTATCGCGAGCGCCGCCTTCGGTCCCACGCCGGATACGCCGATGAGCTGCCTGAAGCTCCCGAGCTCGCCCTGCGTGGCAAAGCCGTAAAGATCAAAAATGCCGTCCCCCGCGTGCAAATAGGTGTAAAGCTTTCCCGCTTTACCGACGTGGAGCTGTGAGATCGTCGTGCTGGTAGTTCTGCAGGCGTAGCCCACGCCGCCGCAGTCGATCACAGCGAGGTACGGCTCCACATGTGCGACCGTTCCGCTGACATAATAAAACATAAGCTGCCTCTCTCCTGCTCAGATGGTCTGTTTGACGTCGTTCCCGCCCACGCGGCTCAAAAGCGACGTGGCGCTGCGCGCGTGGCAGATGGCGATGGCCAGCGCATCCGCCGCATCGTCGGGGCGCGGCACGGTCTTGAGCTTCAAGAGCCGCCTGACCATGTCCATGACCTGTTTTTTTTCGGCAAGCCCGTATCCGGCGACGGCCTGCTTGACCTGCATGGGGGTGTATTCATA
>DHMW01000033.1:267-9139 GCA_002405995.1 Oscillospiraceae bacterium UBA4632 | reverse complement strand
CGGCCGTGCGCCACGGCGATGCCGGTCGTGATGTTGTTCGAAAAGAACAGCTCCTCGACGGCGATGGCGTCGGGCTTCAGCTGCGCGATGAGTTCCCCCATGTCCTGCTCGATCTGCACAAGGCGGCGCGCCAGCGGCAGTCCCGCGGGCGTGGTGATCGCGCCGTAATTCAAAAGCCGCGTCTGCCCGCGCTCCGCCTCGATCAGGCCAAAGCCAACGATGGCAATGCCGGGATCGATGCCAAGTATCCGCATGCGCATCACCCCCCACGATACTATTGATGAATTATATCAAACATCTGTCCGAAATGCAACGGGAAATGTCAGCGCTCCGGCAGCAGAAAGGACCGTCCCCTGCCAGAGGACGGTCCTGTGTCGTCAATATACGCTTACGCCCGCGGGTGCGCCTTCTGATAAACGTCCTTGAGGTGCCGCTTCACCACGTGGGTGTAAATCTGCGTGGAGGAGATATCGGCATGCCCGAGCATTTCCTGAATGGAGCGCAGATCCGCGCCGTTTTCCAGCAGGTGCACGGCAAAGGAGTGGCGCAGCGTGTGCGGCGTGATGTCCTTCGAGATACCGGCGGTCTCCTGGTAGTGCTTGACGATCTTCCAGAAACCCTGCCGGCTCATGCGCTCGCCGTTCATGTTGACAAAAAGCGCCGTTTCCTCCGGATCGGCAAGCAGCTGCGGGCGGATCTCCTTGAGGTAGACGGACAGCGCCCTGACTGCGGCAGGATAAAGCGGGATCACGCGCTCCTTGCCCTTGCTGCGCGCGCGGATAAAGCCTGCGCTGAGACTGATGTCACCCTCATCAAGGGAGATCAGCTCGGACACGCGGATGCCGGTGGCATACAGAAGCTCGAGCATCGCATGGTCGCGGTAGCCCTTGGCGTCCACGCACTGGGGCTGGTCGAGAAAAAGCTCGACCTCCTTGCCGGTGAGGATCTCGGGAAACTTGTGCTCCACCTTCATTGCTGCAACGCCCTTCGCAGGGTTGACCCGCACCCTGCCGTTTGCCTGAAGGTAGGCATAGAACGACTTGATCGAGGCGATCGAGCGCGTGATCGTGGCGGCAGATTTTCCCTTGCCGCCCATCCAAGCTACGTAATCGCCGATGATCTCCTGCGAGACATCCGCAAGCGCCGTGCCGCCGTGCTCGCCGAGGTACGCGGCGAACTGGTGCAGATCGCGCATGTAGGAGCTGAGGGTATTCTGCGAGGCATGCTTTTCGCTGGACAGATATGCTTCATACAGCGATAAAAGCTCCGCCATGGAGACCCCTCCCTCCCAGAATCGATTCAGCCGGCCGCCAGCTGCAAAAACTGCGGCGCAAGCCATAGCTCCGCCGCGGAGCCGAGAAATAAACACACACAACAAATGCCGAAACGGTACCAATACGCGCTGCCGCAGCCGACTGCCGGACGCCCCCGACCCCCGCCGCCGAGCGACAGGACCAGCAGCGCGCGCGACGTTCCCATCGCCGCCGCGCCGAGCGCAAGCGTGCATGGCAGGACCACGGCAAGACGGATACCGAACAGCGCCAGCAGAAGAGGAAAGCTCCCCTGCCCCAGTGTGCCTGCGAAGCAGAACAGCGAGAACGAAAGCAAAAATCCCTGAAACGCACACACGAGCGGCACCAGCAGCGCGCCAATGGACGCAAAGCCCAGCAGAAAGACGATCAGCGGCGCGCGGAAATAGCAGGCAAGCGTTTCTCCCAGCGTCTGTGCGCTGAAGGAGCGCTGCGCGCCGAGCGCAAGATAGGAAGTAAAATAACGCCTCAGCTCATCGCCGGTGCGCGAAAGCGCGCTCGCTGCAAGCGCATAGCCGCACAGCACGCCCAGCACGATACACGCTGACAGGACCAGCGCCGGCAGCGGGACACGCTGCGGCAATATACCGCGGCGCCTACTTCGGATCGGCCGGTCAAACAAATACGTCACCCCTTTTTGGGAAAACAGAGGCAACCGCAGCTGCGCAGGACCGGAAACCGAGCGCATTTATAAATATAGGACTTTTGCATCGGTTTCGCAAGCGAAATTGCCTATTTTTTCCAATTTTGTCGATTATGTCAAAATGTTATGTAAATCATATTATGTAAACTGTTGAAACAAGCCGGCGAGCCGGTGAAAACAAACAAGATATGGTGCGGTCTTGCGTTTTGCTTCACCACATCTGGAATCATGGGATACACGCACCACTTGTGTCGAAAAATGACGGATCCTGTCAGACCTCATCCCCCATTTGTGCAACTTGTTAAAGAGGTCCGCGCCTCCTCCGCCCCACTGCCGCAGACGGCCGAAGGGCTTCGCTTTATGTTCACCTGCGGCGTCTTCGCACATTGCGGCGGTCCTTTCCGGCGCGCCTTCTCCTGCCCGGCAGCAGAGAGAGCGCGCAGCCTCCCAGCACCGCAGCCGCCAGCATCAGCGAACGCGCCGGAAGCAGCGTGCCGCAGGCGATAAAGCCGCTCACCTGCACTGCGACCCAGAACAGAGCCGCACAGAGCAGTGAAAGCTCTGTCCGGCGGCTCGTCCTTGCCCCCGCAAAGGTGCATCCGGCAAACGCCGCCAGAGAGGCCGAGGCCAGCACCGTCCCACTGATGTGCTCCTCACCGATCGCACCGCGCAGCATCAGTGCGGACGCCGCCGCCAGCAGCGCAAGCTCTACGCAAAGCGCAATGAGCGCACCAAGGGCGCAGCGCCTGATGCAGTATCCTTTTCCAACACTCTGATTCACGAAAAAACCTCCCCCCGCATTCGCCTACTGGAGCGTATGCCGGGGGAGGTTTGCTTATGCTATGAACTTGTTCGGCAAGCCTTACTTGATCTCAGGATCGTAGCTTGGCTTATCTTCCTTTTCGGCAGGGACAGCCTCTTCCGCCTTGGGCGCTTCGACCTTTTCGGGCTCGGCAGGCTTTTCCGCCTCCTGCTTGGGAGCCTTCTTGCCCTTCTGTGCGGCAGCCTCCATCGATTCGGTGGACTGGATGCCCCACTTGTTGATCTCGATGCGGACGCGGTCCTCCGAGGTCTCAAACACGACGGTCGTGTCGTTCACCTGAACGATGCGCCCGACCATGCCGCCGATGGTGGTGATGCGCTCGCCCTTTTTCAGGCTGTTGCGCATATTCTCTGCCTGCTTTTTGCGCTTGTTTTCCGGGCGGATGATCAGGAAGTAAAACACCGCGATCATCGCGACCAGTAAGATGATGCTATCCATAGTACAGTTCCTTTCAAAACAAAAGATAAGATTATTATAGCGGATATTTTCCCATTGCGCAAGAGGTTTTGCGAAGAATCAGACTCTTTCCGAAAGCTTTGTGCTGTATTCCTCCCGGAACGCCGCAAAATCGCCCGCATCCAGCGCATCGCGAATGCGGCGGGCAAGCATGTTATAGAAATACAGATTGTGCATCACAGCAAGCCGCAGCGCCAGGATCTCGTCAGCCTTGAACAGGTGCCGCAGGTACGCGCGGGAAAAGCTTCGGCAGGTCGGGCAATCGCATCGCCCGTCGATGGGTCTTTCGTCAAGCTTGTACTTTTCGTTCTTGAGGTTGATCGAGCCGCCCCAGGTAAAGAGCTTGCCGTGGCGCGCGTTGCGCGCCGGCATCACGCAGTCGAAAAAGTCCACGCCGCGCGCCACGCCCTCGATGATGTTCGACGGCGTGCCGACACCCATGAGATAGCGCGGCTTGTCCTGCGGCATGTAGGGTTCGACTGCGTCGATGATGTCATACATCACCTGCGTCGGCTCGCCGACAGCAAGTCCGCCGATGGCATAGCCGTCGCAGTCGAGCTTCGCGATCTCCTTCATGTGCCAGATGCGAAGATCGGCAAACGTTGCCCCCTGATTGATTCCAAAGAGCATCTGCTGCGGGTTCACCGTGTCCGGCAGGGCGTTCAGTCTGTCATGCTCCGCCTTGCAGCGCTCCAGCCAGCGCAGCGTACGCTCGCAGGACGCCTTCGCATACCCGTAAGCCGCAGGGTTTTCCACGCACTCGTCGAATGCCATCGCGATGTCGCTGCCGAGATTCGACTGGATGCGCATACTCTCCTCCGGCCCCATGAAGATGCGGTGGCCGTCGAGATGAGAGGCGAACGTCACGCCTTCTTCCTTGATTTTACGCAGGCCCGCAAGGGAAAATACCTGAAAACCGCCGCTGTCGGTCAGGATGGGGCCGTCCCAGTGCATGAACCTGTGGAGACCGCCCATCTGGCGCACCACGTCATCACCGGGACGCAGATGCAGGTGGTACGTGTTGGAAAGCTCGATCTGACAGCCGAGGTCCTTCAGGTCGAGCGCGCTCACGCCGCCCTTGATCGCCGCCTGCGTGCCGACATTCATGAAAACCGGCGTCTGCACCTCTCCGCCGTGCGCGCACTTGAACTTGCCCCGGCGGGCCCTGCCCTCATATTTGATCACTTTGAACATAGCTTTTCCTCACTTTACGAGATGAACATCGCGTCCCCGAAGCTGAAGAAGCGGTATCTCTCCTTCACCGCCTCCTCGTAGGCGTGCAGCACGTGCTCGCGCCCTGCGAGCGCCGAGACCAGCATAATGAGCGTAGACTGCGGCAGGTGGAAATTTGTGATGAGCGCGTCCATCACCTTGAAGCGGTAGCCGGGATAGATATAGATGCTCGTCCAGCCCGCGGACGGCTCCATGTGCCCGTCCTCCTGCGCCCAGCTCTCGATCGTGCGGCAGGACGTTGTGCCGACGCAGATCACGCGCCCGCCGCGCGCCTTCGTCTCGTTGATGAGCGCCGCTGTCTCCGGCGAAATGACGCAGTATTCGCTGTGCATGTCGTGCTGCTCAATATCATCCTCCTTGACGGGGCGGAACGTTCCGAGACCGACGTGCAGCGTCACATAGCCGATACCGACGCCCATAGCTCTGATCTGCGCAAGCAGCTCGTTGGTAAAATGCAGCCCCGCCGTGGGCGCTGCCGCGCTGCCGTTGACCTTGGAATAGACCGTCTGGTAACGCTCCTGGTCCTGCAATTCCTCCTTGATGTAGGGCGGCAGCGGCATCTTGCCGAGACGCTCAAGCACCTCGAGAAAAATGCCGTCATAATCGAAGCGCACCATGCGGTTTCCGTTCGGCAGAACGTCTGTTACCTCTGCCGTCAGTTCGCCGCCGCCGAACTGCATCCGCGCGCCCTTGCGCAGGTGCTTTCCCGGGCGCACGATACACTCCCACGTTTTGTCGCCGCGGTCGATGAGCAGCAGCACCTCGCACGCGCCGCCGCCCGGAAGCCGCTGCCCGAGAAGCCTCGCGGGCAGCACGCGGGAATCATTGAGGATCAGACAGTCGCCGGGGTGCAGGAACTGCGGCAGCTCAAAAAAGCGATGGTGGGATATCTCGCCCGTTTTTTTATCAAGGCACATCAGGCGCGAGGCATCGCGCCTGTCGAGCGGCGTCTGCGCGATCAGTTCCTCCGGCAGGTAGTAATCAAAATCTTTTGTTCTCATCGCCTATCCCTCCGCGTTACCCGACGGCAACGCCTGTGTAATAGAATTGCAGGATGTCCCGATATGAATAGCCCAGGTCAGCCATTGCGTAAGCGCCCCACTGGCTCATGCCGACATTATGCCCATTCCCGCTGCCGGAAAAGACAAAGGCATCCGCCGCAGCCGGCTGCCCGCTCCGCCCCAGCGGCGCCGTGCCGTCCGCAGTAATAACGCAGAGCCCGCCGGAAAGAGCTGCCGTTTTCCCGCTGCCGTCAATGGCGCTCATGCTGCCCGCAGCAACGCTGCCGCCCTCGTTGACGGCATAGCTTTCACCGCCTGCGCCATTGATCGAAAAGCGCTGGCTGCGCAGATTCAGCAGCGTGCGGCAGGTCTCCTTTGTGACCGTCACGCTGCCGAGCGTCCCCGTAAAGGTCAGCGAATAAACATTCCCCATGTCTGTCAGCGCTGAAATATATACGTTTTTCACTGAGCCGACGCGGTAGCCGCTGCTGCTCAGCAGATTCGTCAGCTCGGCAGCCGTATAGGTCGTGGACCAATTGTATTTCGGAACGCGCGCGGCAACGTGCGCTTCATAGGGGTCCGCCTTGCCCTTGAGATACGGCTCGTCGGAGCCCCAGACGTTCACACTGTCCTCGCTCGCGCCGCCGTTGCTCGAGCAGTACAGCGCTTCCTTTACGATCTGCCCGCCGAAGCGCAGATACTGTCCTGCCGTCAGCTCGGCAGCGGCGTCGGAGTAGGCGCTGCACTTAGCCGTGCCGCGATAGACCTGACAATGCGTGGAGGCGCAGACGTCGTAGCCCTGCGCGGTGTGCTTGCGCTGGCAGGCGGCGTAGGTGCGCGCACAGACCGCCTGTGCCTTGAGCGCCTCGACCGGCCAGTCGCTGTTCATTTCCCAGGGGATCACGCATTTGACGTAGTCCTCAAGGTCCACCACGTTGATCACGTTCAGCAGCCCGCCGTCGGCACGGCGGTATTCAAACCCACCGTAGTAGCGGTAGCCGCGGAACCACGTCACCGTCTTTTCCCCCGTCTCGATCGGGCGGATGCCGAGCGGCAGCGCGCTGCCCCCATCGAATTCGAACAGGATCACCGACGTATCCGAGGCGGAGACCGTCACTCCCGTCCCGCTGCCGCCCGCGACCGTGCCGCCTCCGCCGATGGCATAGAGCGCGCTCTGCGCGGACGCATAGTCGCCGTAGCTGCCGACGCGCACGACATACGCGCCGTTGTCCCACGCGGCAAACGCGCCGCTGAACTGCGCGGCGCGTGCGGCGGCGGACGCATAGTCGGAATAGACCTCGCCCAGCTGCGGATGGTACGTGTTATCCGCCGTCATGGTGATTTTCTCGCAGCTCGCCGGCAGCGCCGCAAGCTGCACAAAGCTGCGCTGCGCGTCGTAATAGCCCAGCGCATAACCGCCAAAGGCGGAATAGTTTTGCAGCTTCGCCTCGCTCATTGCCTCCGAGCCGCATTTCAGCCCAACCTTGAGCATAGTATCTTCTGCGGCGCTTGCACCCACGCACAGGGCGCAGCACAGCAGCGCCGCAAGGGCAAATCGTTTGCAGAGCCTTTTCATTGCACATCCTCCGCACGCGGCTTGTGAAAATCGTCCGGGCGCCGCGTCAGTCCATAATTTCTGTATTCTGCATTATATGACAGATCCCGCGCTGTTTCAAGCAAAACCGCACATCTTTTTCCGCCGCGCCCCATGGCGCGGCGGCGAGCAGGAAAGGAGCATCCTATGAAGCAGATTGTATTTACAGGCAGCGCCGCCGCCATTGTCACGCCCTTTGACGGCCCAGCTGTTGACTACCCCGCGTTCGACCGTCTGGTGCAGCGGCAGATCGAAAGCGGGACAGACGCCATTGTTGTCTGCGGCACGACGGGCGAGGCGGCGACGATGAGCTGCGACGAGCGCATGAGGCTCATTGAGCGCTGCGTGGACACCGTCAGCGGGCGCGTGCCCGTCATCGCGGGCAGCGGCACAAACAGCACCGAGTCCTCTGTCGCGCTCTCCCGCGCCGCGCAGAGCGCGGGCGCGAACGCGCTGCTGGCCGTCACGCCGTACTACAACAAAGCGTCGCAGAGCGGTCTTACGGCGCACTTCTCCGCCATCGCCGATGCGGTGGATATCCCGGTCATCCTCTATAACGTCCCTTCGCGCACAGGCGTCAAGTGCGCGGCGCAGACCTACCAAAAACTCGCCGCGCATCCGAACATCGCAGGCGTCAAGGAAGCAAGCGATGATTTTGACCTCATTCAGGACACCTTCAATCTCTGCCCGCCGGATTTCACCGTCTGGAGCGGCAACGACAGCTCCACAACAGCCGTCATGGCGCTCGGCGGCAAGGGCGTCATCTCCGTCGCTGCGAATGTTGTTCCGCGTGAAATGCATGAGCTGACACAGCTTTGCCTTGCCGATCGCTTCCGCGAGGCAGGACAGCTTCAGCTGCGGATGAACGCGCTCATCCGCGCGCTGTTCTGCGAGGTCAACCCCATTCCTGTCAAAGCGGCAATGGCAAGGCTCGGGCTGTGCAGCGGAGCGCTGCGGCTGCCGCTCACCGCGCTCTCGGAAACGCACGCCGCGCAGTTGGCCCGCGCAATGGACGCCTTCGGCGTCAGCGCATAAAAAGGGATGGCGCCGAAAAGGCGTCATCCCCTTCTCCCCTGCGTTTTATGCCTTCACGCGGTGGAAAACCTTCTTGCCCTTGCGGACGATGATGCCCTCGCCCTCGAAGCGCTCGCGCGCAAGGCTCTCATCGATAGAGGCGACCTTCACGTCGTCGATCGCCACGCCGCCCTGCTGGACCAAACGGCGCGCCTCGCCGCGGGACGGGCACAGGCCGGCCGCGACCAGCATCGAAAGGACGTTGATGCTGCCGTTTTCAAAGTCGGCGTCCGCCAGCGTGCTCGTCGGCATGTTGGCATTGCTGCCGCCTGCGCCGAAGAGCGCCTTCGCGGCCTCCTCCGCCTTCTTGGCCTCCTCTTCCCCGTGGACGAGCGCAGTGAGCTCGTAGGCGAGGATTTCCTTCGCGCGGTTGAGCTGGCTGCCCTCCCACTTGTCCATCTCGTCGATCTGCTCGAGCGGCAGGAACGTGAGCATGCGGATGCACTTCAAAACGTCCTGATCGCCCACGTTGCGCCAGTACTGGTAGAAGTCGTAGGGCGTGGTCTTGTTCGGGTCGAGCCACACCGCGCCGCTCGCGGTCTTGCCCATCTTCTTGCCCTCAGAATTTAAGAGCAGCGTGATCGTCATCGCCTGCGCGTCCTTGCCGAGCTTGCGGCGGATGAGCTCCGTACCGCCGAGCATGTTGGACCACTGGTCGTCGCCGCCGAACTGCATGTTGCAGCCGTACTCCTGGAACATGTGGTAGAAGTCGTAGGACTGCATGATCATGTAGTTGAA
>DHMW01000033.1:0-173 GCA_002405995.1 Oscillospiraceae bacterium UBA4632 | reverse complement strand
TTGGCGCGCAGCATGTTGTTCACAGAGAAGCACGCGCCCACCTCGCGCAGAAGCTCGATGTAGTTGAGCTTCATCAGCCAGTCGGCGTTGTTGAGCATCATGGCCTTGCCCTCGCCAAAGTCGATGAAGCGCTCCATCTGGCGCTTGAAGCACTCGGCGTTGTGGTCGATGTC
>DHMW01000096.1 GCA_002405995.1 Oscillospiraceae bacterium UBA4632 | reverse complement strand
AACCTCGGCGACGCGCAGGCCCGCCGCCTGAAGATCCGCGTCAAGGGCGAGGACGGCAAGCTGTACCTGCCGCACACGCTCAACAACACCGTCGTCGCGCCCCCGCGGATGCTCATCGCGTTCCTCGAGAACAATCTCCAGCCTGACGGCAGCGTGCTCATCCCCAAGGTCCTCCAGCCCTACATGGGCGGCAAGACCGTGCTGATCCCCAAAAAATAATTTCGACCTGTAATATTCGCAATGCAAAATACGATTTGTTATCGTTTTTGAACAAAGGAGCCTTGCAAATGAAAAAATTCCTGGAAGAGTTCAAGGCATTTGCCATGCGCGGCAATGTGATCGACATGGCGGTCGGCGTTGTCATCGGCGGCGCGTTCGGCAAGATCACGACCTCGCTCGTCAACGATATCATCATGCCGCTCATCTCCATGCTCACCGGCGGCATCGACTTCTCCGGCTGGAAGTGGGTGCTCAAGGAAGCGGTCATGGAGGGGCAGGAGGTCATCGACCCCGAGATCGCCGTCAATTACGGCAGCCTGATCGCCGTCATCCTCGACTTCATTATCATCGCCTTCGCCGTGTTCTGCATGGTCAAGGCCATCAACAAGATGCACGACAAGCTTTCCAAGCCCGCCGAGCCGGAACCGGAAAAGGCTCCCGAGCCGACGAAGGAGGAAGTTCTGCTCACCGAGATCCGCGATCTTCTGAAGGAGCAGAGCAAATGAGAGCGCTGCTCTCTCAGGGCCTTAGTGAGTTGGGGCTGGATGTGAGCCGCGCCGAGACGCTCGAGCGCTTTTCTTCCCTGCTGCTGGAAAAAAATCAGGTGATGAACCTCACAGCCATCACTGAGCCCGACGCCGTCGCGCAGCTCCACCTGCTCGACAGCGCGGCAGTGCTGCAATTCGTCGATCTGACAGGTAAAAACGTCATCGACGTCGGCACGGGCGCAGGCTTTCCCGGGATGCCGCTGCGCATCCTCAAAGGCGACTTCGACCTCACGCTGCTCGACTCGCTCGGCAAGCGCGTGAGCTGGCTCAGCGAGGTCTGCGGCGAATTGCAGCTCAAGCGCGTCCAATGCGTCCACGCGCGGGCGGAGGAATTCGCTGCGCAGCACCGCGAGCAGTTCGATATCGCCGTCTCCCGCGCCGTCGCGCAGCTCTCGGTCCTCTCCGAGCTGTGCCTGCCGCTCGTCAGGGTCGGCGGGCAGTTCATCGCGATGAAGAGCGTGGACACCGAGGACGAGATCGCCGCGGCGAAGCGCGCCATCAAAGCCCTCGGCGGAAGGATCGCCCGCGTGGAGGATTACACGATCCCGACGAGCAGCGTCGTCCACCGCCTCGTCATCGTCGAAAAGGTCTTCTCCACCCCGCGCGCCTATCCCCGCGCGTTCGCAAAGATCAAGAAAACCCCCCTGTGATCCCAGGTGAAAGGAGCATGCGTCTTGTCACAGGTCATCGCCGTGGTGTCCGGCAAGGGCGGCACCGGAAAAACCTCATTCACCGCGCTCACCGGCATGGCGCTCTCGCGCCTCGGCAAGCGCGTGCTGCTGCTTGACTGCGATGTGGGGCTGCGCAATCTCGACCTTTACCTCGGCATGTCGGACCGCGCGCTCATGGACTTTACCGATGTGATCTCCGGCCGCAGCACGCTGGTCAAGGCGGTCGCCCGCCACCCGCTCTACCCCAACCTCTATCTGCTCACCGCCCCCGTCAGCTCTCTTGCCGCGCTGCCGGACCGCGCGCAGATGAAGCGCCTGCTCGCCGAGATCCGCCGCTATTTCGACTTCTGCCTCATCGACGCCGCCGCCGGCATCGGCGAGACCTTTTTTCTCGCCACCTGCGGTGCGGACCGCGCCGTGGTCGTCACGACCACCGACCCCTCCAGCCTGCGCGATGCGCAGCGCACCGTGATGGAGCTGCACGGCTTTCCGAGCGGGCAGCTGCACCTGGTGGTCAACCGCGTGCGGCGCAGGCTGCTGCAATCCCTGCACGCCACCATCGACGACGCCATCGACGCCGCGGGGCTTCCCCTGCTCGGCGTCATTCCCGAGGACGAAAGCATCCCCACGCTCCTTGGGCGCGGGCTGGACCGCCCACTCAAGTACCGCACCGGCGCGATCGGCGCCTGCGAAAATATTGCGCTGCGCCTGTGCGGCGAGCGCGTGCATCTGATGCGGCTATAGCATCGGTCCACAAGGGCAAACACGGTTTTCCCGCAGCAAAGCATTCAAAGCCTGCTTGCCCCTGTTGACCGGTAAGACGCTGCCAAAACAGAAAATTCACACCAGAAAGGACTGTGACGCAATATGAACATCGCTCTCATGGCACATGACAACAAGAAGGAACTCATGGTGCAGTTCTGCACCGCCTACGCCGGCATCCTCTCCCGCCACACGCTCTGCGCCACCAGCGTGACCGGCAAGATGGTCAGCGAGGCGAGCGGCCTGCCGATCCACCTTTTCATGGCGCGCATCCACGGCGGCGCCGAGCAGATCGGCGCGCGCATCGCCTACAACGAGATCGACATGGTCATCTTCCTCTGCGACCCCGGCGACCCGCGCTACAACGAAAGCCTGACCTATATCACCCGGCTCTGCGACCAGAACAACATCCCCTTTGCCACCAATCTCGCCACCGCCGAAATGCTCGTCATGGGTCTTGCGCGCGGCGACCTCGACTGGCGCGATATCGTCAACCCCAAGACCAAGCCCTTCACCACCTGATCGAGGCGCCGATATCCGATCACAAATAGTATTCTCTATATATTTTTATACAAACAGGAGTGACTTTTACCATGATGCAATCCCGTACCCACAACTGCGGCGAGCTGCGCGCGCAGAACGCCGGCGAACACGTCAAGCTCGTCGGCTGGATGGAGAACGTCCGCGAGGTCGGCGGCAGCCTTGCCTTTGTCGTCCTGCGCGATTTCTACGGCACGACGCAGATCGTCGTTGAAACGAGCGAGCTGCTTGCCCAGATCAAGAGCTACAACAAAGAGAGCACCATCTCCGTCGAGGGCACCGTGCGCGAGCGCGCGAGCAAGAACCCGGGTCAGCCCACCGGCGACATTGAGGTCGTGCCCGAGAAGATCGAGCTGCTCGGCCGCTGCCGCTACAACTCACTGCCCTTCGAGATCAACCGCAGCCGCGAGGCCGACGAGACCCAGCGCCTCAAGTACCGCTATCTCGACCTGCGCAACCCCGCCGTCAAGAAGAATATCATCCTGCGCTGCAACGTGATCGCCGCGCTGCGCAAGGCCATGATGGAGCACGATTTTCTCGAGATCACGACCCCGATCCT
>DHMW01000006.1:2783-3207 GCA_002405995.1 Oscillospiraceae bacterium UBA4632 | reverse complement strand
CGCGTACAAGGGCGAGATCCCCGGCGTCCGCAAGGCCTCTTTCTGATCTTTTTCCGCCATACTTCGTTGAAGCTCCTTGCTGTACACAAAGTACAGCGGCGTCGCTTCGCCTCGTCTGACGAAAAAATCTCAGGAAAGACCGATTCGGGAGAGTCTGCTCTCCGACCAAACTTTTAACCACGAGCGTTGTGATATGGACGCTCTGGCGATAAGGATCGCGAAAGGTCACTGTCAATTACGCGTGGTCACACGCGTGTGGGCACGCTCCAAATTGGCAGTGATACCTCGTGACCGAAACGGAGGAAACTCCGTAACTCTAAATTAGGAGGATTTACACTATGCATATCACCGATCCCATTGCGGATATGCTCACCCGTATCCGCAACGCCAACAGTGCCCGTCACGACACCGTTGACGTTCCCGC
>DHMW01000006.1:2126-2725 GCA_002405995.1 Oscillospiraceae bacterium UBA4632 | reverse complement strand
TCCAACATGAAGAAGAGCATTGCTCAGATCCTGCTGGATGAGGGCTATATCAAGAGCTATCAGATCGTTGACGATGGTACCCAGGGCGTCATTCACATCACCCTGAAGTACAACGGCAAGGACAAGGTCATCACCGGTCTCCGCCGCGTCAGCAAGCCCGGCCTGCGTGTTTACGTCGGCGCGGACGAGCTGCCCCGCGTTCTCCGCGGCCTCGGCATTGCCATCGTCTCCACCTCTAAGGGCGTTATGACCGACAAGGCTGCTCGCGCGGCTCACGTCGGCGGCGAAGTCCTTGCGTTCGTGTGGTAAGGAGGGTATTGAACAATGAGTCGAATTGGTAGAATGCCCGTGCACATTCCCGCCGGTGTCGAAGTCACCATCGGCGAGGGCAACCTTGTCACCGTCAAGGGCCCCAAGGGTTCCCTGACCCAGCAGCTTTATCCCACGATGACTCTCACCCAGGAAGCCGGCGTCGTTCACGTCGCGCGTCCCAACGATGAGAAGGAAAACCGCGCTCTCCACGGCCTGACCCGCGCGCTGCTCCACAACATGGTGGTCGGCGTCAGCGAGGGCTACAAGAAGGAGCTCGAGATCAACGG
>DHMW01000006.1:885-2058 GCA_002405995.1 Oscillospiraceae bacterium UBA4632 | reverse complement strand
GTCGGTTACCGTGCCGCCAAGGAGGGCAGCAAGCTCATCCTGACCATCGGTTACTCCCACCCCGTTGAGGTGCCCGAGATCGAGGGCATCACCATCGAGGTCCCCGCGCAGAACAAGATCGTCATTCACGGCTGCGACAAGCAGAAGGTCGGTCAGTTCGCCGCGGAAGTCCGCGAGAAGCGTCCTCCCGAGCCGTACAAGGGCAAGGGCATCAAGTATGCGGATGAAGTGATCCGCCGCAAGGTCGGTAAGACCGGCGCCAAGAAGTAAGGAGGTGTGCCGATATGATTAAAAGACCCGATACTAACGCGCAGCGCATCAAGCGCCATAAGAGAGTGCGTGCGAAGATCTCCGGCACTCCCGAGCGTCCCCGTCTGAACGTGTTCCGCAGCGAGAAGAACATCTATGCCCAGATCATCGACGATGTCGCGGGCAACACTCTCGTCGCGGCGTCCTCTCTGGACAAAGAGATCGAAGGCAACGGCGGCAACAAGGCTGCTGCCCGCGCTGTTGGCAAGCTGGTCGCTGAGCGCGCCAAGGCCAAGGGCATCGACGTGGTCGTGTTCGACCGCGGCGGTTACCTGTACCATGGTCGTGTTGCTGAGCTGGCCGAAGGCGCCCGTGAGGGCGGTCTGGAATTCTAAGAAGGAGGAACAACGAAATGCCCAGATTTGAACGTGAACCGAGCGAATACATGGAAAAGCTCGTTGCCCTCAACCGTGTTTCCAAGACCGTTAAGGGCGGCCGTGTCATGAAGTTCTCCGCGCTGATGGTCGTCGGCGACGGAAAAGGCAAGGTCGGTTACGGCCTTGGCAAAGCTGCTGAAGTTCCCGAAGCGATCCGCAAGGGTCTGGAGGCTGCCAAGAAGAACATGGTCACCGTGACCCTGTCCGGCACCACCATTCCTCACGAGACCATCGGTGAGTTCGGCGCGGGCCGCGTGCTCATGAAGCCCGCCGCCCCCGGTACCGGCGTCATCGCCGGCGGCGCTGTGCGTGCCGTCGTCGAGGCTGCGGGTATCAAGGATATTCGTACCAAGTGCCTGCGCTCCAACAACGCCAATAACGTTGTCGGCGCCGCTTTCGAGGGCCTGAAGGCTATGCGTAGCCCCGAGCAGGTCGCCAAGATCCGCGGCAAGAGCGTGGAAGAAATCGTGGGATAAGGAGGCAGTAA
>DHMW01000006.1:0-758 GCA_002405995.1 Oscillospiraceae bacterium UBA4632 | reverse complement strand
GCAGCCCGATAACGATCAGACCCGCGGCAAGATCGCCCAGATCGGCTACCTGCTGCAGGTCACCGAAGAAAAGTAAGGAGGAGCTGTCTAATGAAGTTACATGAACTGTCTCCTGCCGCCGGCTCCACCAAAGAGGCTTACCGCAAGGGTCGCGGTGCCGGTTCCGGCAACGGCAAGACCGGCGGCCGCGGTCACAAGGGTCAGAAGGCCCGCAGCGGCGGCGGTGTCCGCATCGGTTTTGAAGGCGGCCAGATGCCTCTGGCGCGCCGTACCCCGAAGCGCGGCTTCAACAACATTTTTGCAAAGCCCTATGAGATCATCAACCTCAGCGCGCTCAACGCGTTCGAGGACGGTGAGACCGTCAACGCCGAGGCTCTGCTTGCCAAGGGTATCCTGAACAAGTGCGAGTACGGCTACAAGGTCCTTGGCAACGGCAAGGTCACGAAGAAGGTCAACGTGGAGGCTTCTGCTTTCTCCGCTTCTGCCAAGGAGGCTATCGAGGCAGCAGGCGGAAAGGCAGAGGTGATCTAAGTGATCCAGACGATCCGTAAAGCTTGGGGCATCCCCGAACTGCGCAAGAAGATCGTATTCACTCTGCTGATCCTGCTCATCTTCCGCGTCGGTAACGCGATCCCCACCCCTTATATCAACACGGAGCTGCTTGGCGCCTACATTGATTCCACCGGCGGCAGCCTCCTGAGCCTCTACAATGTGATGTCCGGCGGCGCCTTCGCGCAGGCTACGGTCTTCGCCCTCGG
>DHMW01000029.1 GCA_002405995.1 Oscillospiraceae bacterium UBA4632 | reverse complement strand
GGGCGGCTAAAGCCGCCGCCGCTCCTCCGCCCCCGCCCCCCGTTGAATAGCGGGGGCGGGGGCATTGCATTGCCCCGCGGGGGTTAGTCCGCTGCGGCGGGGTAGATGTTGTGCCTGCGCTGCGCTCCGGCACAACATATGGTGGTGCGGCACTCGTCCGTAATCGCTTCCCGGAGCTGCCGCATCCGGGGGTCGTCCAGATCGCGCGGGTAGGCGTCCGGCAGGTCAAACTCGCGGATGCTGCTGTCGGGGTGCATGACGATGATCTTCTGCCCCAGCAGCAGCGCCTCATCCAGCTGGTGCGTCACGAGCACGATGGTGCGCGGCAGCCTCTGCTGGATAGCGAGCAGCTGCGTTTGCAGCTCACCGCGCGTGAGGAAATCGAGCGAGGCAAACGGCTCGTCCATCAGCAGCAGCTGCGCTTGGCTTGCCAGCACGCGCGCAAGGCCGAGCCGCTGCTTCATGCCGGTGGAAAGCTCCATGGGCGTCAGATCCGCATAATCCTCCAGTCCTACGAGGCGCACGAAGTCCCGCGCCCTTTCAAAGCGCTCCTCCGGTGTTTTGCCGACGCCGCACGCCATGGCGACATTGCGCTGCACATTTGTCCACGTGATCACATACGGGTCGGGACTCAGCATGGCGCTGCGCCAGCCCTCGGGCATAAGGATCTCGCCGGCGTCCGGCGTTTCCTTGCCGGCCAGCAGCTTGAGGAGCGTGCTTTTCCCGCAGCCGCTGCGCCCCACGATCACGGTCAGCCTTCCGATGGGGAAGCTGACCGTCAGGCCGCGCAGCACCCGGCGGGTGCGGCTTTCGCGCGCCTGCCCGGTGAGCACCACCTCGGTGCTGTAGGAGGTATAGGATTTATCGATGTGCCGGAGCGTTACGCTGTCCATGCCGCCGCCTCATTTCTGTCAAATCGCCCCTTATTCTACCAGATGCGGCGCGATTTGGCAAGCGCGGGAAAAGCGGGGCGGTCCGGCTTTCGGACCGCCCCGCGGCAGTGAATGGGTCATTTTGCGGCATCCTCCGTGTGGATGCACATGGTCAGAAAGCTGAGCAGGAGCAGCAGGCAGGACGCCCAGATGCTCCGCTCCGCAAAGCGCCGCGTCAGCACTGCGCCAAGCCCTGCGCCCAGGGCAAAGATGCCGATCACGCCGAAGTAGGTCAGCGCCTTGCGCAGCACCTCGCGCTCATGCGTGTGGAAGTAAACGCACAGCGCTTCCGTGCCGCTGCGCATATTGCCGATGCACATGGTGCTCGCATAGGCGTGGCCGCGCACCTTGCGGAAGGTCTGCACCTGCATGGCGCAGACGAACGAGACGAGCGCGTTGGCGGGCGTGCTGAGCCCCTGCGGCAGAAAGCCGACGAGGAACAGCAGTGCGATCTCCGCCAGGATGATGAGCTGCCGCCAGTGGACCTTTTCCATGTGCTTATAGCGCCGGTGCACGCACTCGGCGGCAAAAACGCCTGCCATGAATGCCAGCAGCGGCACAAGATAGCGCACGCCGGCGCGCTCATCGCCTTCAAGCAGGTGCGCGCTGAGCAGCACGATGTTGCCGGTCTGCGCATTGGCAAATACGCCGTCGCGGCAGAGATAGGTGTAGGCGTCCTGTAAACCGCCGGAGAGCACAATGAACGCGGCGGTCAGAAACGAGTCGGACATCTGCCCGCGCAGGCGGAGGGAAAGCTGCTTCACGATCCGTCCCTCCTGTCAGACACTGATGCCGCCGTCTGCGGCGGCGGCGCCGGCGAGCAGCGGCGCGCATTCGTCAAGGAAGCGCAGCACCTGCGCTTCGCAGCGCCCCGTATAGAGCGCGGGCTCCATCACGGCGTCCAGCTCCGCGCGCGTCATGCCAAAGGCGGGGTCGGCGGCAAGACGGTCCGGAAGATCGCACGGCTCGCCCTCCTTCATGCGCGCGGTCGCCGCCATGGAGTGCTGCCGGAGCTTCTCGTGCAGGGCCTGACGGTCGCCGCCGCGCTTGACAGCCTCCATCATGATGTTCTCGGTCGCAAGGAAGGGGAGATATTCGCGTATCGCGCGGTCGATGATCCGTTCGTTCACGCGCAGGCCGTTCGTCACGTTCTGACACAGGCGCAGCACCGCATCGGCGCAGAGAAAGCCCTCGGGCAGCGAAAGGCGGCGGTTCGCCGAATCGTCCAGCGTGCGCTCGAGCCACTGGACCGCCGCCGTTGCCGGCGCGTTGGCGGCGTCCGCTATCAGATAGCGGCTGAGCGAGCAGATGCGCTCGCAGCGCATGGGGTTGCGCTTGTAGGGCATGGCGGACGAGCCGATCTGACCGGCCTCGAACGGCTCCTCGACCTGCCGGTCATGCTGAAGCAGGCGGAGGTCGTTCGCCATGCGGCAGGCGCTCTGCGCGATGGCGGACAGCGTGTTCAGGATGCGGCTGTCGGTCTTGCGCGGATAGGTCTGGCCGCAGACGGAGAAGCAGCGCACAAAGCCGAATTCCGAAGCAATGCGGCGGTTCATCTCGTCGATCTTTTCCCCGTCGCCGCCGAAAAGGTCCATGAAGCTCGCCTCCGTGCCGGTCGTGCCGCGGCAGCCGAGAAAGCGCAGCGAGGAGAGCACGAAGTCCAGCTCCTCAAGGTCTGCGCGGAAGTCCTGCATCCACAGCGCCGCGCGCTTGCCGACGGTCACGGGCTGCGCGGGCTGATAGTGCGTGTAGCCCAGCGTGGGGGTCGCGGCATAGCGGCGGGCAAACGCGGCAAGATTTGCCATCACGCCAAGCAGCTCGCCGCGCAGGTACACAAGCGCGTCGCGGTAAAGAATGAGGTCGGCGTTGTCGGTGACGTAGCAGCTCGTCGCGCCCAGGTGGATGATGCCCGCGGCGGAGGGCGCCGCCTTGCCGTAGGCATAGACGTGCGCCATCACATCGTGGCGCACCTCGCGCTCGCGCTGCCCGGCGGCGGCATAGTCGATATCTGTGATATGCGCGGCCAGCTCGTCCACCTGCTCCTGCGTGATGGGAAGGCCCAGCTCATGCTCGGCGCGCGCAAGCGCGGTCCACAGCCTGCGCCAGGTCTGAAAGCGTGTATCGGGCGAGAACAGGCGCAGCATATAGTCCGAGGCGTAGCGCGACGCCAGCGGGGATTCATAACGGTCCTTGGTCATAAAAATGCCTCTTTTCGGAGATATCACCGCCAGTTTAGCGGAAAATGAAGGGCTTGTCTACCCCCCCTGCGCAGGGGAAAAGGGAGGATCGCGATCCTTCCTTTGCTTCTTTTGCGCCGCCTCAGCGCAGGATCAGGCTCTCGCGCTCCGCGCCCACGGAAACGTAGCCGATGCGGCAGCCGATCGCCCGCTCGACGTATTCCACGTAATTGCGCGCATTCTCGGGCAGCTCCTCCCAGCTGCGCGCGCCGGAGATGTCGCACTGCCAGCCGGGCAGATATTCAAGCACGGGCTTTGCGTCCCGCAGCAGCACGGGGAAGGGGAACTCATCCGTCTCCTCCCCGCCCAGCTCGTAGCGGGCGCAGACGGGGATGCGCTCCATATAGCTGAGGATATCGAGCTTTGTCAGCGCGATGCTCGTTGCGCCCTGCGTCTGCACGCCGTAGCGCGTGGCGACAAGGTCGATCGGCCCTACACGGCGGGGACGGCCCGTCTTTGCGCCGTATTCCGAGCCTGCATCGCGCAGCTGTTCGGCGTCTGCGCCGAACCATTCGCACACGAATGGGCCCTCGCCCACGCAGGAGGAATACGCCTTCACCACGCCCACGACCTCATCGAGCCTCGCCGTGGGGAGCCCCGAGCCGACGGGCGCAAACGCCGCCACGGCGTTGGAGGAGGTGGTATAGGGATAAATGCCGTAGTCCAGGTCGCGCAGCGCGCCGAGCTGGGCTTCAAAGAGGATGGATCTGCCCTCGCGCTGCGCATTCCTCAGGAAGCGCCCGGTATCGGCGATATAGGGCTTGATCGCGCCGCCGTAGGTCTCGACCCAGCCCATCAGCTCGTCCATCGTGTAGCCCTCTGCGCCGTAAACGCGCGTCAGGATCAGGTTTTTCCACTCAAGCAGGTCGGCAAGGTGCTCCTTCAGGTGCGCGGGGTGCAGCAGCTCTCCCGCCTGCACGGTCTTTTTCTGGTACTTGTCGCCGTAGAACGGGGCGATGCCCTGCTTGGTCGAGCCGTATTTTTTGTCCTTCAGGCGCGCCTCCTCCAGTGCGTCCAGCTCGCGGTGCCACGGCAGCAGCAGCGACGCACGGTCGCTGACCATCAGGTTATCCGGCGTGACAGCGACACCCGCGGCGCGCAGCGTTTCCATTTCGCCCAGCAGGTTTTCGCAGTCCAGCGCCACGCCGTTGCCGAGGATATTCACAACGCCCGGACGGAAAATGCCGCTCGGCAGCAGATGCAGCGCAAATTTGCCGAGATCGTTTACTACGGTATGTCCCGCGTTGCCGCCGCCCTGATAGCGGACGACCACGTCGTATTGGCTCGTCAGGTAATCGACCATGCGGCCCTTTCCCTCGTCGCCCCAGTTGATGCCTACGATCGCGCAATTTGCCATGAGACCCATCCTTCCGTTCTCCGCGGCTGTGCGCCGCGCGTTGATGCTTTTTTGACCGCGCGTTATTATAGGGCTGCACAAGCCATAAGTAAAGAATGAATTTATTATAATCACTATAAGCTTCGCTTATAATGCGGAAGGGATACGGCTTGCATAACCGCGGCGTATCGGCTACAATGGGGAAGGAGAGATCGCCTGCGCTGCGCACGGGCGAAAGACGAGAGATAGGAGAGCTTACCATGAATACGGCTGTTTATCAGGCCTGTGCAGACATCCTGCATGAGGAGCTTGTGCCCGCAATGGGCTGTACCGAGCCGATCGCCGTCGCCTATGCGGGCGCGCTTGCGCGCAAAACGCTGGGGACGCTGCCAGAACGCATCGAGCTGGCCGTGAGCGGCAACATCATTAAAAACGTCAAAAGCGTCATCGTGCCGCACACGGGCGGGCGCAAGGGGCTTCCCGCCGCGGTCGCGGCGGGCGTGCGCATCGGCGACGCCGACGCGCAGTTAGAGGTGCTGGCGAACGTGACGGAGGAGCAGCTGGCGCTGCTGGACGAGTACCTCTCCGCGGCGGAGATCACGGTGAGCAAGTCGCCGCTGCGCTGCCCGTTCGACATTCAGGTGCGCGCCTTTGCGGGCGCAGACACAGCCTTTGTTCAGATCGTCGGCAGTCACACGAACGTCGTGCGCGTCGAAAGAAACGGCGAGACCCTTCTGGACAAACCATTTTCCGAGGAAGCGGTCCAGCCGCCCGAGAACCGGAGGCTCCTGACGATCGAGAACATCATCGCCTTTGCCGACGAGGCCGAGCTGGACGACGTGCGCGCGCCCATCGCGCGCCAGATCGAATACAACACTGCCATCGCCGAGGCAGGGCTGACGGGCAGCTACGGCGCGGCGATCGGCAGGATCCTGCTCGATTCCTACGGAGACAGCGTGCAGAACCGCGCCAAGGCCTGGGCGGCGGCAGGCTCGGACGCGCGCATGAACGGCTGCGAAAAGCCCGTCGTTATCAACTCCGGCAGCGGCAATCAGGGCATGACGGCATCGCTGCCGGTCATCGTCTACGCGCGCGAGCTGAAGGCGAGCGAGGAGCAGCTCTACCGCGCGCTCATCGTGTCAAACCTCGTCACGATCCATCTGAAAACGGGCATCGGCAGCCTTTCCGCCTACTGCGGCGCGACCAGCGCGGGCGCGGGCGCAGGGGCTGGTATCTGCTATCTCTACGGCGGGCGCTATGATGAGATCGCCCATACCGTCGTCAACGCGCTTGCCATCAACTCCGGCATGCTCTGCGACGGCGCGAAGGCGAGCTGCGCGGCGAAGATCGCCTCGGCGGTCGAGGCGGGGCTGCTCGGCATGCAGATGTACCGGCATGACAGCCAGTTTTACGGCGGCGACGGCATCGTCGTCAAGGGTGTGGAGAATACCATCCGCGCCGTGAGCGATATCGCGCGCGACGGCATGCGCGAAACAGACAATGAGATCATCCGCCTGATGATCGGGGAGGAAGCAGTCAAATGAAAATACTGGTCACGGGCTTCACGCCGTTCGGCGGGGAAACGGTCAACCCCTCGTGGGAGGCGGTACGCCGGCTTCCCGACCGCATCGGGGAGGCGGAGCTTATCAAGCGCGAGGTCCCGACGGAGTTTGACGGCTCCTGCGCCGCCCTGCGCGCACTGCTCGGGCAGCTGCGGCCTGATGCGGTGCTCTGCGTCGGCCAGTACGGCGGCGCGAGCTGCATCCGCATCGAGCGCGTGGCGGTCAATCTGCGCGACGCGCGCATCGCCGACAACGCGGGCAAGCAGCCGGCGGACGAGCCGGTCGTCCCCGACGGTCCGGACGCCTATTTCGCGACGGTCCCGACGCGCAGGATCGCCGATGCGCTGCGCGGGAGCGATATCCCCACCCAGCTTTCATACTCGGCGGGCACGTTCGTGTGCAACAACCTGCTGTACTGCGCCCTGCACGAGAGCGCGCTAAGGTACCCTGCCCTGCGCTGCGGCTTTATCCACGTCCCCTACCTGCCCGGGCAGGCAAAGGACGGCGGCGCGCCGAGCATGAGTCTGGAGCTGATGGTTGAAGCGCTGGAGACTGCGGTGAAAGTGATCGCGGGGGAGACGACCTCCTGATCGAAGCTCCGCCCGCCGCGCGGGGCGAGAGGGCGCGCCGGCGCTCACAGCGCAGCGGACTTGAAGCCGCCGCGCAGCCAATTGGCAAGCTCTGCCGGGGTGCCCGGCGCAGCGACGGTGGCAAACTCGGTCCGCCCGGGGATCATTCTGGCGTTGTTGCTGCTCTCTGCCCACTGCACGCGCTGGAGAATGGGCTCGGTGCAGTGCTCCAGCGGACCGCCGGGCGCGGGCCGGTACTGGAGCAGGATGGTCACATAACGGTTGTCAGAGGTCCAGCGTCCGAAGTTTGTCGTCGGCTTGCGCCACGTCCACAGGCACTCGTCCCCGCGCGCCTTTTTCAGCTTCAGATAGCCGCGGGCGATATCCTGCGTGCAGCGCATCAGCCAGATCACATGATAGCCCGCGCGCTGAAAATGCGAGCAGACGTCAAAAAAGCTGCTCTCCATCAGCAATCCGTCCTGGAGCATCATGACGAAGTGGTTGATCTGCACATAGGCGGCGACGCTTTTGCCGTCCGCTGTGATGGGCACGTCGCGGCATTCGGGCGGCACGAGCGCCTGCCACTGGCGCTTCCACTCCTCGGTGGAGGACTGGAGAAACGGTTCCCTTTTTCGGTCTCTGAAAAACAGCATGGCGGTTCCCTCCGTCTGGCGTTGTTGCCTTCATTATACCGGATGCGGGCGGTCCGCGCAAGCGCGGAGGGCGGCGCGGCGCCGCCCTTGCGCAAAAATTTGCGTTGCTTTGGACGGTGGGGTGTGGTATCTTTGGAAAAGAGACGCCGCATGGGGAGACCGTCCCCGCGGCGGGGAGAGGAGAATCGTTTATGAAAAAACTGCTGCCAATGCTCCTGGTGCTGCTGCTCGTCTGCGCCGCGGCGCCCTGCGCCTCCGCCGCGCATGTGACGCCATCACCGCAGCTGCTGTCGGTCGATGGTGTCGATGCCGACTGCGACAAATACAACATCGACGGCAGCAACTATTTCAAGCTGCGCGATCTTGCACAGCTCCTGAGCAAGACGGACAGCTGCTTTTCCGTTTCGTTCGATGCGCAGAGCAACGCGGTCACGGTCGCCTCCGGGAAAGAGTATACTCCGGTCGGCGGCGAGCTTGAGCGCGGGCAGGATCAGTCCAAAACGGCCGTTGTCAGCAGGCAGTCCGTTCTGATCG
Source organism: Oscillospiraceae bacterium UBA4632 (assembly GCA_002405995.1). Lineage (GTDB taxonomy): Bacteria > Bacillota > Clostridia > Oscillospirales > Oscillospiraceae > Hominicoprocola. The sequence continues at coordinate 1,686 of DHMW01000029.1, read as the reverse complement.
ACGGGGAAGCTGTGGACGGTCTTTCCGTCTACAACATCGGCGGAAACAACTATTTTAAGCTGCGCGACCTCGGCGATGCGCTCGGCTTTACCGTTGACTACGACGCCGACAGCAATACCGCCATCGTTTTGAGCAAGGGCTCCGCGGCGGTCTCCCAAAACGCGTTTGAAAAGCTGCTTGAGGACGTGAACGAGAAACGCCGCGCCGATATGGCAAGGGAAGAGTCGTTCGACGGCTTTGAAGCATATTTGCAGCATCACCGCGGCGAGGTCGAGATCACGCAGGCGGAGATCGACAGCCTGAAAAATCTGAACAATCCCGGCAAGCCGGTCCTCACGCGCGCGGAAGCGCTCGAGGATGTGGACCTGTTCTTCCGTGCGCTGCATTACTCCTACGGCGCTTACTACTATTTCGGCGAGGAGGCGTTCCAAAAGGCGGAAGATGCCATCCGCGCAGAGCTTGCGTCTTACCGGACGATCAAGTGGGAGCAGCTCGTCTCGCTCATGTACTCGCACCTGCTTTTCGTTCGGGATGGACATTTCGTGATCGCCGGACGGTATGAACCGGCCTTTGAAAAGAGCGTGCGATATCTTTACTATTACAGCAGCCTGCGCTTTGCGAAGGACAACAGCGGATACTACCTGCTGGGTGAGGGCGAAAAATGGTACTATACCTCCTGCGGCAACGCGAACGTGGAGTTGCAGCCCTATCTTGAAAGCAGCGGCCGCGTGTGCTACTCCCTGCGCCAGTTCTGCCCTGCGACGGCGGCGCATGCGGCAGACAGTATCACCCTGAAAAAAGGTGCTGAGACGAAAACGGTTTCGGTCACATGGTCGCTGAGCCAGCCCTATCTGGAAGACAGCTCGCAGGTCCCTGATTATCACTACCTGACGGAAAACGGAATCGCCCTGATCACGATCCGCAGCTTTGACTGGGACTATGAGGCGACGATGAATGAGTTTATCCGCACCGGCGCGGAGCTGAAGGACGCTGAGCTGATCATCATCGACGCCCGCTCCAACAGCGGCGGCTCCGATCACTTCGTCACCGAATGGCTGAAAAACTACACGGGAGAAGAGCCTGAGCAGAAAACGATCATCTCCAACTGGAGCACTGCTATGTTCGATAGGACCCAAGCCTATGCGGACCTGGGTGAAGAGTTTGCTGCCTTCCAAACAGGCGATAAGGACTATGAGCTGTTTCAGGGAAAGCTGACGGAAAACAGCACGCCGATCCTGCTCCTGACGGATCAGATGTCCGGCTCTACCGGCGAGAGCATTGTGACCTATTGCAGGACACTCGATAACTGCCTTGTGATCGGCGGCCCGACGAGAGGCGCGCAGCTGGTCGGAAATGTGAATGGCTGGATGCTGCCAAACTCCGGCATCGGTTTCCAGTTTGGTCAGGCGTTTCACTTCATCTATGATATGGAAAATGTGGACGGCAAGGGCTATGAGCCGGATCTCTGGTGTGATCCGAAGACCTCGTTGCAGGCGGTTTTGAACATGGTAGAGCGCTATGACCTCGGCTCTGCCGAGGGCGTGGCCGCTCTGCGCGCCCAGCTGCCGGGCATTCTGCAATAACGCGCCGGAAACGAAGGAAGGGGAAGGGACGCATCGTCCCTTCCCCTTCCTTGCTATGCCAGCATCAGCACCACGCCGCCCAAGGAATGCGCTTCGCGCAGGG
>DHMW01000064.1:3058-8040 GCA_002405995.1 Oscillospiraceae bacterium UBA4632 | reverse complement strand
AACGCCTTCGGCGAGACGCTGGGCGTGGAGATCGAGCACTATGTGCTCTCCTCCGGCCTGCGCGAGATCATCGAGGGCAGCGGCGTCAGCCACGAGTTCAAGGAGATCTACGCCTGCGAATTCTTCTACAACGACGAGGGGCTTGCCTCCTGGCCGAAGCTCGACGTCAACTTTACGAACAAGACCCAGTTCGTCTACCGCATCAACAAGGGCATCCTCGATGTGGCGAAGGACAAGGAGCTCAACGCCTCCATGCCCGACGATTCCAAGCGCATCCCCTTCACCAACATGATCTACATCGGCGACGGCCTTTCGGACGTGCCGTGCATGAAGATGATGCGCGCCTACGGTGGGCAGGCGGTCGCCGTGTATCAGGACAGCAACCGCGCGGGCGTGGAGGACCTGCTTGCCAAGGGGCGCGTGGACTTTATTTTCCCCGCCGATTATCGCGATGGGACGCTTTTTGACGAGACGATGAAAAACATCGTCCGCAAGATCGCCATCACCGACGCGCTGATGGAGGAAAACCAGCAGCAGCTCCGCTCGCTCGGCCGCGGCGAGCTGCCGCAGCAGGTGGGGCTGTTCTGATGCCCGCGCTGCGCTGTCCCGTCTGCGCGGGGACGCTTGAAAGGCGCGCGGGGGCGTATGTCTGCCCAAACGGACACAGCTTCGATATCGCCAAAAGCGGCTATGTCAACCTCCTGCTCAATTCCTCGCAGGGGCACCACGGGGACGATGCGCTCATGGTGCGCGCCCGCCGCGATTTTCTGGACAAGGGCTATTATGACCGCTTCATCGCCGCCGTCGCGGACGCGGCGGCAGAATGCGCGCCGCCGGAGGCGGTGGTCCTCGACGCCGGCTGCGGCGAGGGCATCTACTCGCTCGCGGCGCTGCGCGCCATCGAGCGGGCGGGCAAGCGCGCCGGACTGATCGGCGCGGACATTTCAAAAACCGCCCTCCGGTATGCCTCGAAGCGCTCGCCGGATTTCACGCTCTGCGTCGCCTCGTGCGCGCACCTGCCGGTGGACGATGCGAGCGTCGATGTGCTGCTCAATATTTTCTCTCCCTTCGTGCCGGGGGAATTTGCCCGCGTGCTGAAGCGCGGGGGTCATCTTCTGCGCGCCTATCCGCTGCGCGAGCACCTGTGGGAGCTCAAGGCGCTGATCTACGATACGCCGCGCGACAATCCGCCCACGCCCCTTGAAGCAAAGGGCTTCCGCCTTGCGGAAACGCGCGAGGTGCGCGATGAGATCCACCTGCCCTGCAATGAGGATATTCAGGCATTGTTCCGCATGACGCCGTATTATTACAAGACCGGCGCGGAGGATCAGCAGAAGGCAGAGCGCGCGCAGACGCTCGATGTGACGCTTGCCTTCGGCCTTGCGCTTTACGAAAGAGAATAACGAGAACGGGAGGGGCAAAAGCCCCTCCCGTTCCTGTTGTCCCGATCCGCCCTTACAGCGACCCGACCTTCATCGCGTTGGCCCACTCCGCGTCGGTGAACATCGCGCGCACATCCCTGCCGCTGTACTGCGACAGCAGGCGGACGAACAGCTCAAAATTCTCCGCAGGCGTGAGATTTTCGGTGTCGGGATAATTGCGGAACATCTGCTTGGCGGAATCCCAGCCGATCTCCTTCATCACCTCAGCCAGCTTGCCGGAGAGGGAGAATACCGTCAGCGTATCCTTGAGCGGACCGTCGCCGCGGTAGACGTCGATCACGTCCCAGCCGGTGTATTCCCGCTTGTCGCCGTACCAGCCGGCGGGCACGGCGGCGCAGTTGTTCTTCGTCATAACGTAGGCGAGCTTATAGTCCGCCAGCACCTCGGCATGGAAATCCCACGGCCGGCTGTCGGCCTCGAAGAGATGGCTCAGCTCATGCAGCAGGCCGAAGTTCCAGTCGTTTTTGCGCCGCGCGAAGTTCAGGCTCAGATCCTCGTAAATGTCGTTGACATCGATTTGAATGACACCGTCCTTGCCGGCGTAGCCCCAGTTTGTCTCCGGAGCCAGCATGTTGAGATAAACGTGCCGGTACGGCGTCCAGCCGGTCAGCTCGGCATAGTCGGCGTAGGCGGTCTCCAGATCGTTGACCCACTTTTGCAGCCGCGCGCGGCTCAGAACATCCAACACACGGTGCTCCAGCCGCATCGTGATCACGCCGGAGCCGCCCTCGAGCTCCATATAATTGTCCCGCTCAGTCCCGACCAGCGTGAGCTGCCAGCTTGTCCCGGCATTGCCGCGCTTTTGCAGCGCCGCGCCGTCCGAGGAGACCGACAGCGCCAGCTCGGGGTGCAGCGAGCAGACAAGCTGCCACGTATCCTTGCCGCTTTGATAGAGCTTCCAGTGCTGCGCATCGTGGCCGGTGCCGTCGCAGATGCCGACGAGGTTGCCCTCTTCAAACCATGCGTTGGAAACGTCCAGCATATATGCCCGCTTACTGTCGAGACGAAGGGTGAAGCTGTTACCCGCGGCGGGCGAGGCGTACCAGGCAAAGGGCTTGTCCGACAGCGTCAGCGCTTCGCCGGAGACGGCCAGATATTTGCCGTCCGCGTTTTGCAGGGTATAGCGGCTTCCGGCAATGTTCAAAAAGCCGCTGCTGTCCGCAGCAAGGACCAGCCCGCACTCCGCCGCGGTCTTTGCCTGCACCGCGCCCTGCCGCACGAGCTGCGCGGCCAGCGTCTCCCCGCTGCCCTTGCGCGTCTGCGCCAGCGCGGCAAAGGAGATGCGCGCGGTGTCGCCGCGCGTGAAGCTGCGCGCCGCGGCGTATTCGCCGTGCGTCAGGCCCAGACTGTCGCTGAACGAGCTGGCCTTGTTCCACTGGAAGTCGCTCTCCGAGGAATAGCCCAGCGCGCGCAGGATGAATGTCAGATATTGGTTGGCGGTCACCTTGTCGCTGCTGCCGAAGCGGTCCGCGCTCAGGCCGTTGGTCAGCCCGTTCGCATAGGCGTAGCCCACGTAGGGCTTCGCCCAGTCGGCAAGGTCGGTAAAGGGCACGGTCCAGCTGCCCGCCTTGGCCTCGGCCTCCTTGCCCAGCAGGCGCACCAGCATGGTCACGGCCTGCGCGCGCGTCGGCGCGGCGTCGAGGCTGTAGATGGGCTTGCCGTTCGCCGTCTCGCCGGTGCCCTGGAACAGCCCCAGCTCATACAGCGCGTTTGCCGATTCCTCGGCGGTGTAGTCTGCGGCGAGCGCCGCGGTGGAGAGCGAAAGCACAGCAAAGAGTGCAAAAAGGGTGCAGAGAAGCTTTTTCATGACAGGTTCCTCCGTTGATCTGTTTTTTGGGGACCGCTTTCGGAAAGGCTGTTCAGAAGACGACGACCAGCAGCATCTTGAACTGCTCCTGACCGTACACCGCGTGCGGGTGGCGCGCGGGCATGACGATGGATTCGCCCTCGTGCAGGATGTGCTCGACGCCGTCGATCGTGATCCTGCCCACGCCGTCGAGGCAGGTGACCATCGCGTCGCCGCCGGACTCGTGGGTGCTGATCTCCTCGCCCTTGTCGAACGAGAAGAGCGTGACGCTCACGTGCCCGTTCTGCGCCAGCGTGCGGCTGACGACCTGCCCGGACTGATAGGCGACCTGATCGCGCAGGGTCAGGACCTCTGCCTTGCTGATATTTTTCATACCGTCCATGATGTTTTCCCTCCTGTTGAAGCGCGCGGCGGCTGCCCGCCGCGCTGGATTTGATGATAGCTTGCCCGCTCCGGCGGGGAACTTACGCTTTCTTGTGCGCCAGCACGCAGTACCACTCGCTGTTTTCGATATCGAACGCGCCGAACTGCACGGGAAAGGCTTTGACCTCGATATCCTCATAGCCGAGCCGGGCGAGCTTGTCGAGCAGCAGCCTCTGCGGCACGGGGTGGTAGTGCTCCTCAAAGTGCTCCTTCTGGAAAATCTTGTTGCCGCGCTCGAAGGTGTAGACAAGATTGAAGACAATGGAGCCGTCGGGCAGATGGTCCCAGACCTGCATCAGGTTCACGCGGTCGCCGTTTGGCAGAAAGGCGGGGTTATAGCAGTAAAAGCGCTTTTTCTGCCCCACGATGCGGTCCCAGTTGCGAAGGTCGAAGTAGAGATAGCCGCCGCTTTCCACAAGCGCGTCCATCTGCTCCAAAACGCCGGTGATCTCATCGTTCGTTACGTAGGCGAGCGAGTTGCCGGTGCTCATCACGCAGCCGAACCTGCGGTCAAAATGGGGCGTTAACTCGCGGAAATCGCTCTGCCGCAGGTCGATGGCGATGCCGCGCCCGTCCGCCTTTTTGCGGCAGCGCGCAAGCATGCTCTCGCTCAAGTCGGAGCCGTACAGCGAAACGCCGAGATCCGCGAGCGGCAGTGTGAGCGAGCCCGTGCCGATGCTCACATCGAGCGCCGAGCGGATGGGCCTGCCGTCAAAAACGGCCTGCCAGTGGGCCTTGGTCTGTTCGTCCTTTTTCGGGGAGTCGAAGAGGTCATAGATGTCGGTGCGGTCGTATACGCTGGCCATAGAGCATGTTCCTCCTGACAGATCATTATGATCGCGCCCCGCGCTCAGCGCTTTCTGCGCTGGGACGAGGACGGAATGTCCATCGCCATGCGGTATTTCGCCACCGCGCGGCGGCTCACCTCAATGCCGAGCGCCGAGAGCGCCAGCCGCAGCGCCTCGTCTGAAAGCGGGGCGGCGGGGTCTTCCGCCCGGATCAGGCTGCGGATGCGCTGCTTGACCGAATGGGAGGAGACGGCGGCGTCGGTGCGGATGGCGGTGGTGAAAAAGCTGCGCAGCGGCAGCACCCTTCCCTGAAACTGGATGTATTTGTTCTGCACCGCGCGGCTGACGGTCGAGGTGCTCACATCCATTTTTTCCGCCAGCTGCTGCATCGTCACGGGCAGCAGCGCCTCGCCGCTGCAGAAAAAGCCGTGCTGCTCGCGTCCGATGAGCGTGAGCATCTGCACGAGCGTGTCGCAGCGGGTGTGGACGCCCTTGATGAGGGCCTGCGCCTCGGAGAGCTTT
>DHMW01000064.1:0-2936 GCA_002405995.1 Oscillospiraceae bacterium UBA4632 | reverse complement strand
TTGACGGACAGGCGCGGCAGAATGCGCTCGTTGAGCTCGATGACGAGCTGGCCCTGCTGCACGGAAAACGCCGCGTCCGGCGCGATGTACGCCACCGGCTCGCTGCCGGCAAAGCTGCGCGAGGGGATAGGCTCCAGCGCCAGCACCCTTGCGGCGGCGCGCTTCGCCTCGGCGGCGCTCACGCCCAGCATGGCGGCAAGGCCGCCGTAGTCGCGCTTTCCCAGCAGCTCCAGTCCGCTGCGCGCGATCGCCAGCGCCAGCGGGTCGAATGAGCGCCCCTGCGCCAGCTGCAAGATCAGGCATTCGGAAAGGCTGCGCGCGCCCACGCCCGGCGGGTCGAGCATCTGCACGGCGTACAGCGCCTGCTCGAGCGAAAAGAGAGGGATGCCGAATTCCTGCGAGAGTTCTTCGAGCGGGCAGTCCAGATACCCCCGCTCATCCAGGCAGTCGATCAAAAAGCGGCACAGCCGCAGCGATTCGTCGTCCACCAGCTTCATCTGTCCGATCTGCTCGTTGAGGTAGTCGCGGAAGGTCTTTTCCCGCGTGAGATAGGCAGTGAGATCCGGCATGCCCTCCGCGCTGCGCAGCACGCCGCGCCAGGTGTCCTCGCCGCGCAGCTCGATCGCCTCGCGCTCGGGCGAGACGCGCTCGCTCGGCAGCTCTGTTTCGTAGTAGGCCGGCGCCTGCACGTCCAGCAGCGGGTTCGATAGGGCAAGCTCCTGCACGTATTCGCTCAGCTCCGGCGCCGAGAGCTGTAGGCAGTCCAGCGACTGGCGCATAGCCTGCGTCAGCGCCAGCCGCTGCGTCAGCTGCTGTGATTGCTCCAGCTGCATGCTGCGCCTCCTTCCTGCATCCATTTTTCCCCAGTATAACAGCTTCTGCCGCTCCGGGCAATAGAAAAAAACCTCTCCGGCGCGTTGGCCGGAGAGGTTTTTGCGTCTGGCTCACGGCAGCGGGATATCCTTGCTGTCGAAGAGCGTTTTCAGCTCGATGGAGGTGCGCGAGTCGCCGAATTTCTTGATCTGCGAAAGCAGCGTGTCGAGCTGCTGCGTGTCGCGCACGGCAAAGCGCAGCAGCGCGTTGAACTCGCCTACCACGTGATAATGGCTGATGATGGCGCTCTGCGCGGCGCAGAAATCGCAGAACTTGTCGTATTTGTCCGGCTCCAGCGCCACGGAGATAAAGCCTGTGATGTTGCAGTCCAGCTTCGTGCGGTCCACGTCGATGTGGTAGCCGCGGATCACGCCGCTCTCCTCCATGCGGTGGATGCGCTCGGATACGGCGGGCGGCGTCAGCCCCACCAGATCGCCCATGCGGCGCAGGGTGCAGCGGCTGTCCGCCTGCAACAGGTTGAGGATCTGATAGTCGGTCCTGTCCATGCTGTTCTCCTCTTCTTTCTGCCCTTACATGACCTCGCCGCGCTTGATGACGGTCTTCGCAAGATTGCTGCCCACGCGGTAGCAGATGTAATCCAGGTCGGGCGCGTCCCAGATGACAAGGTCGCCCAGCTTGCCCGCTTCAACGGAGCCGGTCTTGCCGGCAAGGTCGATGGCGGCGGCGCCGTTGAGCGTGACAGCCGTGAGGACCTCCTCCGGCGTCAGCCTGTACTTCAGGCACCCGAGGTTGATGACGAACTGCATGTTCAGGCACGGGCAGGAGCCGGGGTTGAAGTCCGTCGCCATCGCGACGGGCACGCCGGATTTGACCATCTCGCGCGCGGGCGCGAACACCGCGCCGAGGTTGAAGCTCGTCGCGGGCAGCAGGCACGCGATCACGCCGCCCTTCGCCAGGCTCTCGATGCCCTCCGGCGGGCAGACGATCAGGTGCTCGGCGGAGATCGCGCCGATCTCGCCGGCGAGCTGGCTGCCGCCGATGGCCTCGATCTCGTCGGCGTGGATCTTCGGGCGCAGACCGTACTTGAGGCCTGCCTCCAGCACGCGCCGGGATTCCTCGACGGTGAAGGTGTCCGCCTCGCAGAACACGTCGCAGAACCTGGCGATGCCCTGCTCCTTGACCCTGGGCACCATCTCCTCGCACACGAGGCGGACGTATTCCTCTCGGTCGGACTTGTACTCCGCGGGCACGAGGTGCGCGCCCATGAAGGTCGCCACAAGGTCGATCGGGTGGCGCTCGTCAAGGTCCTTGATGACCTGGAGCGCCTTGAGCTCGTGCTCGGTGGCAAGGCCGTAGCCGCTCTTTGCCTCCACGGTCGTGGAGCCGAAGCGCAGCATCTCGTCGAGCGCCTTCTCCGCCTTGCCGGCAAGCTCCTGCTCGCTGGCCTTGCGCGTGGCGTTCGTCGTGGACTGGATGCCGCCGCCTGCGTTCTGAATATCAAGATAGCTCGCGCCGTGCAGCTTGAGCCCCAGCTCGTTTTGCCGCCAGCCACCGAAAATGAGGTGCGTGTGCGCGTCCACAAGGCCGGGCGTGACGAGATGGCCCTCCGCATCGACGACCTCCGCGCCCTCACAGGCGGGAACCGCGCCGGTGCCGACGGAGGCGATGACGCCGTCCTCGATGAGCACCCACGCATCCTTCAGGAATTTGATTTTACCCTGCTCCTCGCCGCGACGGGCGCTTCTGCCCTCGGGCGTCGCCAGCAGGCCGATGTTTCTGACCAGTAACTTTTTCATAGCAAATGTTGTCCTTTCTCACTGTTGGAAAGAGCATCCTACTCAAAAAAGGGGCTTTGTAAAAAGCCCCTTTTTTGAAGTAATCTTTTAGTGCATGTATTCCTTCACGGCCTTCTCGCAGAGCTCTTCGTCGGCGATATAAGGCATGGTGATGTGATCCTGACCCTCGTACATCTTGTTGTACTCGGCGACGGTGGTCATGGCGTTCTCGTTGCGCGCCCAGCTGCGGCGGGCAACGCCGACCATGGTATCCCACGGCATGGACATGCGCAGGATGGTATCCACGCGCTCGGAGCCGTCGAGCAC
>DHMW01000008.1:4017-4499 GCA_002405995.1 Oscillospiraceae bacterium UBA4632 | reverse complement strand
GAGCGCATGGGCCACATCGAGCTCGCCACGCCCGTTTCCCACATCTGGTATTTCAAGGGCATTCCCTCCCGCATGGGCCTGCTGCTCGACATCAGCCCCCGGATCCTTGAAAAGGTGCTGTATTTCGCCGCCTATATCGTCACCGACCCCGGCGAAACGCCGCTGATCCGCAACCAGATCCTCTCGGAGAAGGAATACCGCGATATGCGCGAGAAGTATGAGGACGATTTCGACGCCGGTATGGGCGCCGAGGCGGTCAAGAAGCTCCTCCAGCAGATCGACCTGGAAGCCCTGTCCGAGCAGCTGCACGCCGAGCTCAAGAGCGCGAGCGGCCAGAAGAAGGCGCGTATCGTCAAGCGCCTTGAGGTCGTGGATGCGTTCCGCATCTCCGGCAACAAGCCCGAGTGGATGATCATCGACGTGCTGCCGGTCATCCCGCCTGAGATCCGCCCGATGGTCCAGCTCGACGGCGGCCGCTTCGC
>DHMW01000008.1:1490-3933 GCA_002405995.1 Oscillospiraceae bacterium UBA4632 | reverse complement strand
GCGTCATCAACCGCAACAACCGCTTGAAGCGCCTTATCCAGCTCAACGCGCCCGACATCATCGTGCGCAACGAGAAGCGTATGCTGCAGGAGGCCGTCGATGCGCTGATCGACAACGGCCGCCGCGGCCGCGCCGTCACCGGCGCGAACAACCGCGCGCTCAAGTCCTTGTCCGATATGCTCAAGGGCAAGCAGGGCCGCTTCCGCCAGAACCTGCTGGGCAAGCGCGTGGACTATTCCGGGCGCAGCGTTATCTGCGTCGGCCCCGAGCTGAAGATCTACCAGTGCGGCGTGCCGAAGGAGATGGCGCTCGAGCTGTTCCGCCCGTTCATCATGAAAAAGCTCGTCGAGGACGGCGCCGCGAACAACATCAAGTCCGCCAAGAAGATGGTCGATAAGGGCCGCGCCGAGGTCTGGGACGCGCTCGACGTTGTGATCAAGGATCACCCCGTCATGCTCAACCGCGCGCCGACGCTCCACCGCCTCGGTATCCAGGCGTTCGAGCCGGTGCTGGTCGAGGGCCGCGCGCTCAAGCTGCACCCGCTGAACTGCACGGCGTTCAACGCCGACTTCGACGGCGACCAGATGGCCATCCACGTTCCTCTGTCTGCCGAGGCGCAGGCCGAGGCGCGTATCCTGATGCTCTCCGCCAACAACCTGCTGCGTCCGCAGGACGGCGGCCCCGTCACGGTGCCGACGCAGGATATGGTGCTGGGCTCCTACTACCTCACGTTCGAGCGCTTCGAAAACGGCGTTTCCCAGATGGATCACGACGAATTCTGGCCCGAGGACATCGACTTTGCCTTTGCCGGCAAGCGCTATGACGAGCTGAGCGACGAGGAGAAGGCCACTGTCCACCTCAACGTCTACCGCGACGAGGACGAGGCGATGCTCGCCTACAACGACCACCTTATCGGCATCCACCAGCCCATCCTCGTCCGCGCGGCGAAGCAGCTGCCGGACGGTACCATGGGCAGCAGGATCGTGCGCGCCACCATCGGCCGCATCATCTTCAACCGCAACGTCCCGCAGGACCTCGGCTTTGTTAAACGCGTGGACGAAAACGGCGACCCGACCGAGCATTACTTCGATTACGAGATCACTGAGGTCTGCGGCAAGAAGCTGCTGGGCAAGATCGTTGACCGCACCATCAAGCTGCACAACTTCACCATCGCTGCCGAGGTGCTCGACAACATCAAGGCCACGGGCTATAAGTTCTCCACCCGCGCGGCGATCACGATCTCCGTTGCGGATATGACCATCCCGCCGGAGAAGTACACCCTCATTGCCGCGACCGAGCAGCGCGTCGTCGATATCGAGGATCAGTTCAAGATGGGCTTCATGACCGAGGACGAGCGCTACCGCGCCGTCGTGCACGAGTGGGAAAAGACCACCGCTGACGTTACCGATGCCCTGCAGAAGAACATGGACCGCTACAACCCCGTCTTTATGATGGCGGATTCCGGCGCCCGTGGTTCGATGAAGCAGATCCGACAGCTGACCGGTATGCGCGGCCTGATGGCCAACACCGCCGGTAAGACGATCGAGATCCCGGTCAAGGCGAACTTCCGCGAAGGCCTGTCCGTCCTTGAATACTTTACCTCCTCCCGCGGCGCGCGCAAGGGCCTTGCCGATACGGCGCTTCGTACGGCGGACTCCGGCTACCTGACCCGCCGCATGGTCGATGTCTGCCAGGACGTTATCATCCGCTCCGATGACTGCGGCGCGGCCCGCGGCATCACCATCAGCGAGATCAGCGAGAACGGCCAGGTCATCGAGAAGTTCTCCGAGCGCGTCAACGGCCGCTATCCGGTCAACGATGTGCTCAAGCCCGGTACGGACGAGGTGCTCATCTCCAAGGATCACATGATGACGCCCGAGGACGCAGACCTCATGGAGAAGTTCGACATTCACTCCGTCGAGATCCGCACGGTGCTGACGTGCAAGGCCCACAGCGGCGTGTGCGCCAAGTGCTACGGCATGAACCTGGCTACCTCCAAGCCTGTCGGCCCCGGCGAGGCGGTCGGCATCATCGCAGCGCAGTCCATCGGCGAGCCCGGTACGCAGCTGACGATGCGAACCTTCCACACCGGCGGCGTTGCCGGCGGCGACATCACGCAGGGTCTTCCGCGCGTTGAGGAGCTGTTTGAGGCGCGCCGTCCCAAGAAGATGGCGACGCTTTCCGAGATCGCCGGCAAGGTCCGCTTCGAGGAATCCGCCAAGGGCAGCCTGCTGAACATCATCGTGACCGCAGATGACGGCGATACCCGCACCTACTCCGTGCCGCACACGGGCCTGCGCGTGAACGGCGGCGACGTCATCGCCAAGGGCACGCAGCTGCAGGAGGGCGCGCTGTCCCCGCACGACATCCTCCGCATCCGCGGCACCTCCGCCGTGCATGACTATCTCATTCAGGAGGTCCTGAAGGTCTACCGTCAGCAGGG
>DHMW01000008.1:1069-1428 GCA_002405995.1 Oscillospiraceae bacterium UBA4632 | reverse complement strand
GATAAGCATATCGAGGTCATCGTGCGCCAGATGATGCGCAAGGTGCGCGTGGAGGAATCCGGCGACACCGAGCTGCTTTCCGGCGCGATGGTCGATCTGCTCGAGCTGGAGGACGCCAACGAGGCGATCCGCGCGCGCAATGCTGCGGGCGAGGTCAACGCCGAGACCGGCGAGCCGCTGAAGGAGGCGGAAGCCACGCAGCTGCTCATGGGTATCACGAAGGCGTCGCTGGCGACCGACAGCTGGATGTCCGCCGCGTCCTTCCAGGAGACCACGAAGGTGCTGACCGAGGCCGCCATCAAGGGCAAGGTCGATCATCTGGTGGGCCTGAAGGAAAACGTCATCATCGGCAAGCTCAT
>DHMW01000008.1:0-1014 GCA_002405995.1 Oscillospiraceae bacterium UBA4632 | reverse complement strand
GGCGCGGGCCTGAACGCCTACCGCGACTTTGCTGAGGAGATCGTCCCCGAGCCGGAGAAGCCCGAGGAGGAGCCTTACGAGCCGCGTATCATCACCAACGCTGTTGAGGTGTGAGCAAACCCTTTTCCCATGCAATGAAAAGAGACGCGGACACAGCCGCGTCTCTTTTTTTGCCCGCGCGGCGGACAAGGCGGCGGCGCAGGGCGCGCGGGAGCGCGCTTTGCGCGGAATGGCCAAAAAGGATCGAAAAAAGCACCGCGGTTCGGCGATTTTTCCGGCGCGGAATGAGAAGAAATGCTTGACGGCTTGTACCCGGTATGCTATAATTTCAGCTTGCGTGGGTATGTCCCACGGACTTTGTCATACCGTCAGGAGGGACCTGCCGTGACGCCGGATCTGTCCAAATGCCGCAAGGTAGCGGGCATCAAGCAGACGATGCGTGCACTGCGGGAGCACCGCGCGCAAGCGCTCTATATCGCCTGCGATGCAGACCCCGCCAGGCTCGGCGCGATCGAGGCGCTGGCGCAGGAGCAGGGGCTTGCGGCTGACCGCGGCGCCACAATGGCGCAGCTCGGCCAGAGCGCGGGCATCGCCGTCGGCGCGGCGGTGATCGCCGTTCTGAAGGAATGAAAGCCTTTTCGGTTTTTTCGGGATATTTTCCCAATATCCTGTAAAAAATAATAAACATCATTTCAGGAAAGGAGAAAAAGAAAGAATGCCTACTTTTAACCAGCTGGTTCGCAAGGGCAGACAGCAGGCGACCTACAAGTCCAACTCCCCGGCTCTGCAGTACGGTCTCAACACGCTGAAGAACAAGGAGACGGATCTTGCCTCTCCCCAGAAGCGCGGTGTTTGCACCGCCGTCCGTACCGCGACCCCGAAGAAGCCGAACTCCGCTCTTCGTAAGATCGCCCGTGTCCGCCTCACCAATGGCTACGAGGTCACCGCTTACATCCCCGGCGTCGGTCATTCCCTGCAGGAGCACTCTGTGGTCATGATCCGCGGCGGCCGTGT
>DHMW01000007.1:16346-25569 GCA_002405995.1 Oscillospiraceae bacterium UBA4632 | reverse complement strand
CCGGCCCAGGTGTAGAGCACGTCGTCCGACTCGCGCGCGATGGACGAGCCGACCACGTTGACGATGGAGAGGATGTAGCCGCCGCGCTTTTTCGCCTCGCGCAGCGCGGCCATGGTGTCGAGCGTTTCGCCCGACTGAGAGATGACGATGACGAGCGACTTGTCGTCCACGATGGGGTCGCTGTAGCGGAACTCGGACGCGAGCACGACCTCGACATTGCGGTGCAGCAGGTGCTCGAGGTTATATTTGCCGATCATGCCGACATGGTACGAAGAGCCGCAGGCGACGATGAAAATACGGGTAAATTCGCGCATCTTCTCAACGGGGAGCTTCAGATCGTCAAAGACGACCTTGCCGTCTTTGATGCGCGGGGAGATCGCGCGGCGCAGCGCCTCGGGCTGCTCCATGATCTCCTTGAGCATGAAGTGCTGGTAGCCGCCCTTTTCCGCGGCGGAGACCTCCCAATCGATGGTGAAGTGCTTCTTTTCGACCTTCTGCTCCAGCGCGTCGTAGACCTCGATGCCGTCGCGCGTCAGCACGGCGACCTCGCCGTCTTCCATGTACGCGACGTCGCGCGTGTGCTTGATGATGGCCGTCACGTCGGAGGCGAGGAAGTTGCAGCCCTCGCCGTAGCCGAGCAGCAGCGGCGCGTCCTTGCGCGCGGCGATGATGCGGTCGGGGCAGTCGGTGCAGAGCATCCCGAGCGCATACGCGCCCTCGATGCGGCGCAGCACGCGGCCCACAGCCTCCAAAAAGTCGTGGCACTCGTTGTAATAGAATTCCAGCAGCTGCGCCACGACCTCGGTATCGGTCTCGGACTTGAACTGGATGCCCTGACCGATCAGGAATTCCTTGATCTCGACATAGTTTTCGATGATGCCGTTGTGGATAACGGCAAACTTTCCGTTTTCGCTCACGTGGGGGTGGGAATTGACGATGTTCGGCGCGCCGTGCGTCGCCCAGCGGGTGTGGCCAAGGCCGATGCAGCCCTCCAGGTCCGCGCCGCCGTGGATCTGCTCGCTGAGGACCTTTAAGCGGCCCACCGCCTTTCTCACCTGCAGCTCATGCTCCGAGGAAATGACAGCCACCCCCGCGGAGTCATACCCGCGATATTCGAGATGCGCAAGGCCGTCCAGCAGGATGGGGGCCGCCTGTTCTTTGCCAATGAATCCAACGATTCCACACATATGATAACATTCTCCTTTTGATGATTTTTGAAAAATGGGCAGAAATGCCCCTTTGCGGCGCAAGGCCGCTTCGTCAAAAGGACAAATGCGCAGTCATTTGCCGCTTTTTCCGTGGTCACAGCCCCTTTGTTCTGCGGTCGCCCGCATGTTTGTCGGCTGTGTGCGCGCCCACGGGCACGGGGAAGCATCCGCCGAAAGCTTCGATCCTCTTCCCACCTCGTCGTCCCGCCAAAGGCGGGCGCTGGCGCTTATGATGGAGAAACTCCATGGACTCCTTTCACTCCTGCGGTTTTAATATATTTTCAACCGGACATTGTCCGGAGGAAAGCGGTTATTTCGCCCCTCCGCGGGGCAAACTCCCAGAAAGGGAGGATGGTTATGGCTACTGCTTTTATCCGCACGATCGTGCTCTATTTCCTTATCATGATCGGGCTGCGCCTTCTCGGCAAGCGGCAGATCGGCGAGCTGGAGCCCATCGAGCTGGTGCTCACGCTGCTCATCTCGGACCTTGCCGCCGTGCCGATGCAGGACTTCGGCATCCCGCTTTTAAACGGCGTCATCCCGATCGTAACGCTGCTGTCGCTCTCGATGCTGCTCTCGTGGGGGAGCGTGCGCTCCATCCGCCTGCGGCGGCTGATCTGCGGCAGCCCGACGGCGCTCATTTTAGACGGCAAGGTGCAGCAGGACGCGATGCGCCACAACCGCTTCACGCTCGACGAGCTCATTGAGGAGCTCAGATCGCAGGGCGTGACGGACCTCACGATCGTCAAGTACGCGGTACTCGAAACAGACGGGCAGCTCTCTGTGCTCCTCTATCCCGACGAGCAGCCCGCAACGCCGAAGCAGCTCGGAAAGCCCGTCAAGGACGACACATTCCTCCCGCACATCTTCATCAACGACGGGCGGGTGCTGGGCGAAAACCTCTCGCTCGCGGGTCTGGATGCCGCGTGGCTGCAAAAGCAGGTGCGCGCGCAGGGCTACCGCGCCCCGTCGGAGATCTTTCTGCTCTCGCTTGACGGCGCGGGCAACATTCTGTGCATCGGAAAGGACAGCGCCCAATGAAGCGATTTTTCTGGATCCCGTTCTGCCTGCTGCTCGCGCTTTTCAGCGCGGCGCTCGCAAACGCCGCCGTCGCCGACGGCTTCGTCACAGATTGGTGCGCAGAGCTTGACAAGCTCCAAAGCACCGCGCAGGCGGAGGACTGGGATAGCGTGCGCGGCGATCTCTCCGCGCTTCACGAGAGCTGGGACGCGCACGCGACGTATTTTCACATCATTTTGCAGCACGGCGAGCTCAACGAGGTCGAATCCTTGCTCGCCCGCGCGGACAGCTTTGCCTTTGAGCAGGACGAGGGCGAGTTCCGCGCGTGTATCGCGGAGCTCAGGTCGCAGCTTTCCGTGCTGTCGGAAATGCAGGAGATCTCCATCCCCAATATCCTATAGCCTCACTTGCTCTCGAGCAGCTTGTTGAGCTCCTTCATGAACGTGTCGATGTCCTTGAACTGGCGATAGACGGACGCAAAGCGCACATAGGCGACCTCGTCCACGGCGCGCAGCTTGTCCATGACGAGCTCGCCGATGTACTCGGTGCTGACCTCGCGCTCGAGCGAGTTCTGCAGCGTCTGCTCGATCTCGTCCGCCTTCTGCTCAAGCATCTCAAAGGGGACGGGGCGCTTCTCGCACGCACGGATCATGCCGTTGAGCACCTTGCGCTTATCAAAGCTCTGGCGGCTGCCGTCCTTTTTGATCACGACCATCGGCAGGCTCTCCACCGTCTCATAGGTGGTAAAGCGCTTGCCGCAGGACAGGCACTCGCGCCGGCGGCGGATGCTGCTGCCCTCCTCGGCGGGGCGGGAATCGATGACCTTGCTCTCTTTGTAGCCGCAATAGGGGCACTTCATCGCTCAGGACCTCTTTTCTGTTTATAGTCACAGCCAGTATACCACATCTTTTCCGGATATGGTAGACATAATTTTCATTTTCCCCAAAATACCGGAGAATTTCTCCGGTCGAGCCGGTAGATGACGCATCTTTGCCGCCCCACCTCGCCGACGCGGGCAAGGCAGAACAGCTCCGGCAGCGGGAAGGGCATCTGCTCGTCATACGGCAGGGCGAGCAGACGCCCGTTCTCCGTCTCGCTCACGAGCGCGCCCATTTGGCGCGCGAGCGCGCAGTCGAGCCTTGCCGAGCGGAAAAACGGCCCCTGCGGCAGCGCATGCCACGGTCCCACGGCACTCCCCTCCCCTCGCGCGCAAAAGCGCCTGCGCTATCCTATGCGCAGGCGCCCTTTCCTATTCGTTTGCCCTCAGTGTCCCAGCGTGTAACCGCCGCGCACGAGCAGCTTCGTCCCGTCCGCTCCCGCCTTCACGCCGTTTCCGGAGATCGTCGCCATGTAAAGGTGGTTCTTTTGCAGCGCGCCGCCGTTTGCGACCGTCGTGCCGCCGGTCTCGTCCACAAGGCCGGGGTTCGTCGAGGCGGTGCAGCTCGCGCTGCCGACGCGCAGCATCACCTCGCAGCCGGTATCGCAGGCGAGCGTCCTTCCCTTGTCGAGCGTCACGACCTCGAACGAGAGCGCCGTGCCGGCGCCGGAGGAGGCCGCCGAGCCGTACCTGCGCTCAAACTCCGCCGCGTCGGCCTTGACCTGCGCGGACAGCTTGTCGGACAGCTCCTTTTCCCGTGCCTCAGCCTTTTTATCCACCTCGGAGAGCACCTGCGGCAGGAATTTTTCGTTTAAGTAGCTCAGCGTCACGAGCGGGTCGCTGCTCGTGCCCGCGCCGCCGCTGGCAAAGGCCGTCAGCGTGAGCAGCAGGCAGCTCACCAGCAGCAATCCCGTAAAGCGGGCAAAGGCGTTGGGGTTCTTTTTCATTTGTATGTCCTCATTTCTCTCCGGCGCGCGGAACAGGCGGCGCGCCGGAGGGTCTTATACCATCTGGGTATTCTGCAGGCCGAAGCTCACGGCGATGGCGGCGTCGATACGCTCCATCAGCTCCCCGTCCACGCGCCCCATGCGCTCGCGCAGGCGGCGCTTGTCAAGCGTGCGGATCTGCTCGAGCAGCACCACGCTGTCGCGCGGCAGCCCGTGGTCAGGCGCGGAGATCGCGATGTGCGTGGGGAGCTTCGCCTTGTTCATCTGCGAGGTGATCGCCGCGGCGATCACCGTAGGGCTGTAGCGGTTGCCCGTGTCGTTCTGCACGATGAGCACAGGGCGCACGCCGCCCTGCTCGCTTCCGACAACGGGCGAAAGATCGGCGTAATAAATATCGCCGCGTTTCACATTGATATCCACTTAGCTATTCACACTCCGAGCGGAAGAAGTACCCGCGCCCTGCGGCGGCGGATCACTATCATTCTCCCACATGGGGGCGGAATTTATACGGGAGCGCCCGATATTTCCCCAGCTTCCCGCCCCCCGCTTCATCCTATGCGCGCGGAGGCGGCGCGGTGCTCATCCGAGGAGCTGGAGATTATGGTCAACGCATTTGCCGCCGAGGAAGTAATACCGCGGCACGCGCTTGCTCACGGCGCACAAAAGCTCATAGGAGATCGTGCCGCAGAGCTTCGCATCCGTCTCGCAGAGGATGTTCCCGCCGAACACCTCGACCTCGTCGCCGGTTTTGAGCTGCGGCAGATCCGTCACGTCGATCATGCACATATCCATGCAGATGCGCCCCACCTGCTTCGCCCTCCCGTAGGGCGTAAGCACCTCCATTTTGTTCGACAGCGCGCGGAACAGGCCGTCGGCGTAGCCGATGGGCAGCACGGCAATACGGCTGGGCCTGCCGGTGAAATACGTCCGCCCGTAGCTGATAGAGGTCTCGGGCGTGAAATCCTTGATGGTCGCCACCGTGGTTTTGAGCGTCATCACGGGCTTCATGCCCATCCTTTCGGCAAGGTCTCCCGTGCCGTAGAGGATGATGCCGCAGCGCACCATGTCCCACGCCCACTCGGGGTAGCTGGCAATGCCGCCGGCGTTGCAGCAGTGGTGCAGGCGGAATTTGAAATCGCCCTGCGTCTCCACCGCGTCGATCATGCTCACAAAGCGCTCGTGCTGGAGCTTTGTAAACGCCGCGCTCTCCGGCGCATCCTCGTCCGAAACGCAGAAGTGCGTGAACACGCCCTCCACATCCAGTCCCGGCAGCCTGAGGACCTCTAAAATATCGTGCAGGCTCCTCTCAAAGTGCGTCTCGTCGCACTGGAAGCCAAGACGGCCCATGCCGGTGTCGAGCTTGACATGGACCTTCATTTTCTTCCCCAGCGCCGCCGCCGCGTCGGAAAACGCTTTGGCGATCTCATAGCTCTGCACCGCCTGCGTCATGTTGTTTTTCAGGATGCGCCCGGCCTGGTCGGCGGGCGTGAAGCCCAGCATCAGGATCGGCAGCGTGACGCCGTTTACGCGCAGCTCCTCGCACTCGTCGATATTCGACACGGCGAGGTAGCCCGCGCCCAGCTTTTCCAGATGCTTTGCCACGCGCACCGCGCCGTGGCCGTAGGCGTCCGCCTTCACAACGCCGAGCAGCGCCGCCCCCGGTCCCACCTGGCGGCGGATGGTCTCGAAATTATGGGTCAGATGATCAAGGTCGATCTCCGCCCATGTTCTTCTGAGCGTGCTTTCCATGGATCGTTCCCGCTTTCTTTCCGTTCAGTGTGACGCATTTCTATGCGTCCGGCAACAGTATATCACCAAAAACGAAATCCGTAAACTCCACCGCGGCAATTATTTTCCCGTCCTGCGCGATCTCACCGTATACCGGCGCGCCGTCCGCGCCGAAGCAGAGCATACAGGCGAACGTCTCCTTTTCCAGCGTTACGGAAAAATCCGCGCGCAGCGTCTCCGCGCCGTTCAGTGTCTCGCTGCCGCAGCTGTCAAGGCAGCCGTGCGCAAACGAGTCCAGCAGCAGCGGCGCCGCATTCAGCGCCGATACGCGCGGCGAGAGCGTCCCTGCATCGAGTGCCGTCCCGTCATAGGCAAGCGTCAGCTCGCTGCCCGTCAGCACAGCGGCAACGCCCGCGAGCGCCGCAGGCTCCCTGACCTCCGCACGCACGGTGTCTGCGTCCTTTGTCAGGCGCAGCGTGTAAACGAGCGTCTCATCCTCGCGCGGCACGGCGGCGCGGAGCTCCGTCTCATACCCCGCGAGCGACGCATAGCGCTGCTGCAGCAGCGCCGCGCGCTCCTGTGTCTTTTCCCCGCAGCCGGCAAGCAGCAGCGCCGCCAGCAGCCACAGCCAGGATCTTCTTCTCATCTCCCATCCTCCCTTCGCTCCGCTATCCTTATGCGCAGCGGCGGGCGGAAATGCCTTTGATGCAAACATCCGCACCATTCTATCATTCTTGCTTTTGGAACGGCAATGCGTTATACTGATTGCACAAAATCGTACAAGTTTCAGGGAGTACAACATTGAGGTAAAATCGCGCTGTTTTGAGGCTCACAGGCTGGTACAAGTACAAGAAATGTACAAACTTCCAAGCGCAAAAGCGCAAAAAAGAGGAAGCTGATTTCTCAGCTTCCTCTCGAAAATCGCTTGATTTTTAAGGGTTTCGGCTTACTTGAAGTAACGCTCCAGCGCGTCCTCGCAAGCTGCATATCCTTCGCTTTGGCGCAAGCGCCAAAGCTCAGTCATTCCGCTGCTCGTCCTTCTCCCATCAAACCCGCTTCGCTGGGCTTTGATGGGAACCCTGGTTTACTTGAAATATCTTTCAAGTAAACCCTTGAGCGCGCGGCCGTGTCGAGCCTCGTCGCGGGCCATCTCGTGGACGGTGTCGTGGATGGCGTCAAGACCGTTCTTCTTCGCACACAGGGCGAGGTCAAACTTGCCGCTCGTCGCGCCGAACTCGCAGTCCACACGCCACTTGAGATTGTCCTTCGTCGTCGCCTTCATGTTGGGCTCGAGGTCGGAGCCGAGCATCTCGGCGAACTTCGCGGCGTGCTCCGCCTCTTCAAAAGCGGCCTTCTCCCAGTACAGGCCGATCTCGGGATAGCCCTCGCGGTGCGCGACGCGCGCCATGCAGAGGTACATGCCGACCTCGCTGCACTCGCCGTTGAAGTTTGCCATCAGCTGGTCAAAGATATACTTCTTGTCCTCCTCGGAGATGTCGGGGTTATTCTTCACGGTCTTGCCGTAAACGCCGAATTCGTGCTCGGCAGCGAGCTTCAGCTCGCCCTTGACTTCCTCGAACATATTGCTCTTGGCATGGCACACAGGGCACTCCGCGGGCGCCTCGGGACCTTCATAGATATAACCGCAAACCTTGCAAAGCCACTTCTTCATAATTCCTTACCTCCACGTAAAGTTTTTGTATTTGAATCGGTTTGAATGGGTCTTTTGCTTTACTGCCGTTAGTTTACCACGTCTGCGCCCCTTTATAGAAGTTGCATTTGCAACATTTTGAAAAACTTTTTATGAATTTCTTTCCATCGCGCGCAGAATGCGCGGCGCGAGGATCACGCTGATCACGATCTTGAGGCAGTCGCCCGGCAGGTACGGCAGCATATAGGCGGTCGCGAGCGTCATCGCGCCCACCGCGCCGCCCTTGTAAACGTTGACGATCAGCGCGATATAGGGCAGCCCCACGAGGTACAGCACCGCAAGACCCGCAAAGCACGCGAGCAGCAGGCGCGGCGCAGAGCGATCCTTTTCCGCGAGCTTGCCGATGACCCACGCCGTGGGGATCAGCCCCAGCAGAAAGCCGAACGTCGGATTGAAGATATAGCCGAAGCCGCCGCCCGCCGCGAAGATCGGCAGCCCCACCAGTCCCAGCGCCACGTACAGCAGCTGCGACAGCGCGCCGAGCCGCGCGCCCAGCAGCAGCCCCGCCATGGCGGTAAAGAAGAATTGCAGCGTGATGGTCGCCTGGAAGAGCTGGAAGTGGATAAACGCGCCGATGGCCGTCAGCGCGGCGAACAGCGCGCAGTAGATCAGATCTCTTGTTCTGACGGTTTTCATGGTGATCCTCCCTGTTTTTGAAAAAACTGGGGCAATCATAACACGGCGGCGGAATGTTGTCAACCATTATTCCCCCAGAAGGTTTACAGCTTTATCATTTTCCCATCAACGGGAAGTGCAGAAGGCAGCGCTGCACCTTGTCCCCCACACCGTGTGGGGACGCGGAAAAGGGGGATATTCTCTTTCTCGAAAGAGAATATCCCCCTTAGACCCCCAAGAGAAAGAACGAGGGGCCTTCCCCCTCGACCCCGCACATTGGCAGTCGGGCGCTTGAATAACTGCACGCGCTGCGCTGTGTAGGTGCGGTGTACATGGCTTCGCCATGAATCTTCTGCGAATCGTTACCGGGATCAACCGCGCCTTACTATCGTGAGGCGCGTGTGACGGGAGAACGGCGGCGAACTGCGTGCGGGGCGCGGCATTGCTGCGCTCGCCGCTTTGGGGTGCCGCTTTTTCAGTCCTCTGCCGGACCGATACTGCCTACGGGCTCATCGGGGATGATATCGTGCTCGATGACCTGCTCTTCCGCATCCAGAAGTGTCTTCCGCAGCAGCTCGCGGGCAAGAATACCCTTCCCTTCATCGTAAAGGTCAATAGCTTCACTCATATTGCGCACCATCATATGATACAGGTTTTTATAGGTCACCATAAAATTACGCCCCTTGCACTTCATCTTTAGAAGTATATTATCATTCCGCATCGTTAAAATCAAGATAAGAAACTTCATCTTATGAAGATGGCGGTGCGCAATGAAAATCTACTGGTCAGGGGAATCTAAAAATATAATTGGCACGAAGATACGTGCGCTGCGTTTGGAGCGAAAATGGTCGCAGCATGACTTGGCGACCAAAGTACAGCTGCTTGGCTGTGAATGCTCCGACCTTACCATTCTGCGCATCGAAAAGGGCGCCCGCTTTGTTCCAGACTATGAAGTTAAAGCCCTTGCAAAGGTCTTCCATGTTTCCTACGAATTTCTATTAGACGACTAAAGCGGTCCTGTTTGTTGGACCGCTTTTCTATTTCAAAGCGCGGCGAGCGAAGCAATGCCGCCCCGGCAGGCAGTCTGCCGCCGTTCTCCCGTCACTCGCGCCTCACG
>DHMW01000007.1:1127-16287 GCA_002405995.1 Oscillospiraceae bacterium UBA4632 | reverse complement strand
CGATAGTAAGGCGCGGTTGAGAGCGGCAACGAATCGCAGAGATTCATGGCGAAGCCATGTACATCGCACCTGATTCGGCAAGCATTGCAGCCCTTCGAGCTACAGGCCGGCAATGGCGGGGTCAAGGGGCAGAGCCCCTTGCGTTCTCTTGGGGGTACAAGGGGGTCATTCTCTCACGTGAGAGAATGGCCCCCTTAACCGTGCAGCGCCATCGGCGCTGCCTTTAATACTTTCTGTTGTAGTACCAATACGTCCCGCAAAAAACAAGCGACTGCGCGCAGGTCACAAGGCACAGCGCCTGCCCGATGACCGGCTGGTCGAACACCAGCAGCGCCAGCAGCCCCGCAACGAACAGCGCCGCGCGTAAATGTCAAGCGCGCTTTGCATTTTTTTGCATTGATTTTGCGGGAGCGCTTTGCTACAATAAGTGTCAGGAAAATTTTCGCAGGAGGGCTGTTATTATGTCTGTCAAGATCGCGCCGTCCATCCTCTCCGCCGACTTTGCCGAGCTGGGCCGCGGCGTGGAGGCCATCGCCACCGCCGACTACGTCCACTTCGACGTGATGGACGGCTGCTTCGTTCCCAATATCAGCATCGGCATCCCCGTGCTCCAGTCCATCCGCAGGCGCACGGCGCTGCCCATCGATGTGCACCTGATGATCGTGCAGCCCGAGCGCTATGTGGAACAGTTCTGCGACGCGGGCGCAGATCTCGTCACCTGCCATGTGGAGGCTGACACCCCGGAGAATATTCACCTCGCGCTCGACAGGATCCACGCCAAAGGCAAGCGCGCCGGTGTGGTCATCAAGCCCAACACGCGTGCGGAGGCCGTGCTTCCGTTCCTTGAAAAATGCGACATCATCCTTGTGATGACCGTAGAACCGGGCTTTGGCGGGCAGAAATTCATGGCCGACATGATGCCGAAGGTCGCCGCCATCCGCCGCTGGATCAATGAGAAAAACCCCGGCTGCGAGCTGGAGGTAGACGGCGGCGTGGACGCCGTGACGTGCAAGGCCTGCATCGAGGCTGGCGCGGACGTGCTGGTCGCGGGTTCTGCCGTTTACAAGGCCGCAGACATTCCCGCCAAGATCAAAGAGCTGAGAGGTTGAACCCATGGAGTATTTTCCCGCAGCGCTGGAAAAGCTTGTGGAGCAGTTTGCGCGCCTGCCCGGCATCGGCAGCAAAAGCGCGCAGCGCCTTGCTTTTTTCGTGCTGAGCCTGCCGGAGGAGGAGGCGAGAGCCTTTGCCGATGCGATCATGGATGCCAAGCGCACCGTCACGTTCTGCCCCGTCTGCCGCAACCTGACGGACGGAGGCTTATGCCCTATCTGCTCGTCTCCCAAACGCGATGAGCACGTCATCTGCGTCGTCGCCGACCCGCGCGACGTGGTCGCCATCGAGCGCGCGCGCGAATATAACGGGCGCTACCATGTGCTGCACGGCGTCATCTCGCCGATGAACCACGTGGGGCCGGACGACCTTGAGATCAGGCCGCTTTTAGACCGCGTGTCACAGGGCGGCGTGGAGGAGGTCATCATGGCCACGAACCCCGACACGGAGGGCGAGGCGACGGCGATGTACCTCGCGCGCCTTCTGCGCCCGTTCGGCGTGCGCGTCACGCGCCTTGCCTACGGCATCCCCGTCGGCGGGCACCTCGAGTTCGCCGACGACGCCACGCTCATGCGCGCGCTGGAGGGACGCAGAGACATCTGACAGCAAAAAAAGAAGGGCGGGTCCGGAGGACCCGCCCTTCCCTTCTATTCGATTCCTACGATATCTTACATCATCTTCACGGTGTAGTAGACCGCGAGCAGGAACGTGACGATCGCCAGCGCCCAGAGCGCATAGTAGGCAATGGCTGCGGCCAGCAGCGCCGCAGCGATCACAACAAGGCAGACGCCCAGCACCGCATAGGTCAGCTTATAGTCCGCGCCGGAGGAGACGATCCGCACATTGCCGAGCTTTTCCAGCCTGCCGTCGTTCCCGCGTGCCTTCGTCACGGCGATCACAAGCGCCGCCACGGCGCAGGCGGCAAAGATGCTGCATCCGGTCACGATGCCGCCCCAACTCTCCGTTCCGCTGCCGCGGTGGATAAGGTAGAGCGCCATGAGCGCGGCGGCCAGCGCCAGCGCCTGCACGGAAAACTCGCGCGGGTAGAGCAGGAAGATAATACCCAGCAGCATCGCCACCGGCACGAGCACGCACATCACGGTCGTGCCCTGCGGGTAAATTCTGATCATCAGCTGAGACGACACGGCAAAAAAGAAGCCAATGCTTAAAAGCCACGGCGCGGCGGGCGCAAAGCGCGTCCATTTCTTCCGCATGAACCACAGCACGAGTCCCGCACCGAACAGCGCCGCTCCGGCGATGCCGAGGACCTTCAAGACGGTCATCATCGCCAGGACCTGCCCCACAGCGCCCTTGACGAAGTAATTGTTCACCATCAGCAGGTAGCATTCCGCGATCAGCCCGGCCATCAGCAGGATCATTGCACGGTTGACGTTTCGGTCGCTCTTCGCCATACGCTCTGCACGCTTGTTGTTCTTTGCCATCTATCCGAACCTCCAGAAAAGGGTATCGTATTCCATGCTCTCCGCGGGCGGAGACACTACATCATAGTATAATAGCAGAAGCCTGTCCGTTTTGCAAGGACAAAATTCTCTTTCCGCTGCCATTTCCTGTCAGAAACGCTTTTCTTGCTTTTGCCGCGCAGCGGTCTTATAATGGGAGCATCCGATTGTAAGGAGGCTCCCAATGGCTGCCATTCAGATCAAAAAGCTCCGTGCGGACGCGCAGCTTCCCGCGCGCGGCTCCGCATGCTCCGCAGGCTACGACCTGCATGCCTGCCTCGACGGCGACGCCGCCGTCGTCATCCCCCCGCATCACACCGTTCTGCTTCACACGGGGCTGTCCTTCGCCCTGCCGGAGGGCACGTTCGGCGCGGTCTTTGCCCGCAGCGGGCTTGCCAGCAGGCAGGGGCTGCGCCCGGCAAACTGCACGGGCGTGATCGACAGTGACTACCGCGGCGAGTGCATGGTCGCCCTGCACAACGACAGCGGGGAGGAGCGCACCGTCCGCCATGGCGACCGCATCGCCCAGCTCGTGCTGCTGCCGTTTTTGCCGATGGAATTTGAAGAGACCGACGAGCTGCCCGGCACCGCGCGCGGCGAAGGCGGCTTCGGCAGCACCGGGCGCTGACTCAGAGCAGGAACGCCCCGTCCACCGCGAGCACCTGACCCGTGACGAACGACGCTTTGTCAGACGCAAGATACGCGACCGCCGCGGCGATGTCCTCGGGCCTTCCGAGGCGGCCGAGCGGCGTCTGTTCGGCAAGATCCCTGAGCGTTTCCTCGCCCAGCACGCGGACCATGTCGGTATCGATCACACCGGGGGCAACGCAGTTGACGCGGATGCCGCTGGGCGCCAGCTCCATGGCGAGCGAGCGCGTCAGTCCGATGAGGGCGTGCTTCGTGCAGGAATAGACCACCTCGCACGAGGCGCCGTGCTGGCCCCAGATGGAGGAAACGTTGACGATGCAGCCGCGCTTTTCGTGCAGCATTCCCGGCAGCACCGCCTGAATGGTGTTGCGCGCGCCGCAGAGATTCACGCCGAAGTAGCGGTCCCACAGCTCATCCGTCACGTCCTGAAACAGCGCCTGGCCCGCCACGCCCGCGTTGTTCACCAGCAGCGTGACCGGTCCAAGCTCACGCGCGCACCGCGCGGCCATGGCGTTCACCTCTTCGCGCACCGACACGTCCGCCTGCACGGCGATGGCGTCGTGCCCCTCTCCGCGCAGCAGGGAGACAAGCTCATCCGCCTTGTCCTTCCGCTCATAGTAATTGACGCACACGGCATAGCCGTCCTGCGCCAGCTGATACGCGACCGCGCGCCCGATGCCGCGGGATGCGCCCGTGACCAATGCGACCTTTCTCATCGTTGCCCTCCGCTGTTTTTCAATACCGCTATTATAGAGGGTCTCCGCCGGAAAAGCAAGCGGCGGAGATCCCTCGCCGCAGTTTTTCAAACGGGCGGAACTTTTTCGCTCCGGCTGCGTCTATACTGCTGTGCAGGCTCCCGCGGCTTGACAATCCGGCTCCGAGCTGTCAGCGCATATGCACTCTAACGAATTAGAGCTTGCGGGGAGCGAGGACAGAGAAAGGATGACGATCCATCATGAAGAAAAGAAAACTGCTGGCCGTGCCGGCGCTTGCGCTGCTGCTCGCGCTGACCGGCGCGCTGCTCTGGCAGCTGTACGACGCGAAGGGCCGCTTCACGGTGCTCGAGTATCATGACTTTACCGACGACCCCGCCAAGACCACCGATTACACCATGACCACGGACGCACTGCGCCGCGACCTCGACTGGCTGCGCGATCACGGCTACACCACCATCCTCCCGCGCGAGCTGGCCGCAGGCCGGTGCGACGATGGCAGCCCTCTGCCGGAAAAGCCCGTGCTGCTCACCTTTGACGACGGCTATGCCAGCAATTACACCCTCGCCTACCCCATTTTGCAGGAATACGGCGCAAAGGCGACCATTTCGCTGATCACCGCGCGCATCGACGCGGGAAAGCCCGGCTTCCTCAGCTGGGAGCAGTGCCGCGAGATGGCGGCGAGCGGTCTTGTCGAGCTCGCCTCCCACACGAACGACTATCACATCCGCGAGGAGGTGCTGGGCATCAACCGCATGGACGGCGAGACGGAGGCGGAGTACGGCGCGCGCGTGTTCCCCGACCTTGAGACGAGCATCGAGCGCATCGAGGTCGAGACAGGGCAGACCGTCACGACCTTTACCTACCCCCTCGGCGATATGGACGACTGGGCGGAGCCGTTCCTGCGCGAGCATTTTTCTGTTACGCTCTCGGGCGTTTACGGCCGCGCGCACCTGGGCGAGTCCTATTACCGCCTGCCCCGCTGCAACGTGAACGACCGGTACGGCGCCAGCGAATACGTCCGCTGAGCCTGCGGCGGGACAATGCGTGCCAATTCGCAGCGCGGCGGAGAATTGTGATAGGCGGAATTTACTTCCGCCGTTAAATAATTTGAATCAAGCCGAGACGCGCTCCGCCGCGTCGAGGCCCCCCGGCGCTTTTGCGCAGGGCGAATTCACTTCGCCCGAGCATTTTAATATCCCACGGAATCCCCGCGCGGAGTCGCGCGTCAATTCGCAGCGCAGCGGAGAATTGTTATAGGCGGAATTCACTTCCGCCGTTAAATAATTTGAATCAAGCCGAGACGCGCTCCGCCGCGTCGAGGCCAAAAAAAGTCCACGACTTTCGTCGTGGACTTTTTTTGGAGCAGGGTACGGGAGTCGAACCCGCCTTAACGGCTTGGGAAGCCGCTGTAATACCGATATACCAACCCTGCGAACGGAAATGAGTATATCACATCTTTTCTGTCATTTCAAGGCGAAATATTCATGCTGGCAAAAATTCTTTCATATCCTTGTGCAAACAGGGAAAGGAGCCTTGCCATGAAACGAATCCTTCCGCTTTTTCTGCTGCTCTGCATGCTTCTGAGCGTCCCCGCGCGCGCCGAAGAGCTTGCGCTCGACGCTCCCTCCACCCTTTTGATGGAAAAGCAGACCGGCACGGTGCTCTACGCCAAAGGCGAGCACACGCCGCGCGAGCCGGCCAGCGTTACCAAGGTGATGACGCTGCTGCTGACGATGGAGGCGATCGACTCCGGCGCGCTCTCATACGATGACACCGTCACCGGCTCCGCCCACGCCGCCTCGATGGGCGGCAGCCAGATCTGGCTCAGGGAGGGCGAGCAGCTGCGCGTGGAGGATCTCATCAAGGCGGTGTGCGTCGTGTCCGGCAACGACGCCGCCGTGGCGCTCGGCGAGCACCTGGCAGGCAGCGAGGAGGCGTTCGTCGCGCGCATGAACGAGCGCGCGCGGCAGCTCGGCATGAACGACACGCACTTTGTCAACTGTACGGGGCTGCCCGCCGACGGGCACGTCACCTCCGCCTACGATATCGCGCTGATGTCGCGCGAGCTGATCCTGCACCATCCCGATATCCGCCGCTTTACGACGATCTGGATGGACTCACTGCGGGACGGAGCGTCCATGCTCGTCAACACGAACAAGCTCATCCGCTTTTACGAGGGCGCGACAGGCCTCAAGACCGGCTCGACCAGCTCTGCCAAATACTGCATCAGCGCCACGGCGGAGCGGGACGGCATGGAGCTGATCGCCGTAGTGCTCGGCGGCAGCACGAGCGACGCCCGCTTTTCTGACGCCAAGGCGCTGCTTTCCTACGGCTTTGCCAACTACGCGCTCGTGACCGCCGCGCCGGAAGCGCCCCTCCCCGCCCTGCCTGTGGTGCTCGGCGCGCAGCGCACGGTGCAGACCGTGTTGACGCCGGACAACGCCCTCCTCCTTGAAAAGAACCGCGCAAACGGCCTGGCCCAGTCCGTCACGCTGCCGGAGAGCGTCGAAGCGCCGGTGGAGGCGGGCGAAAGCCTCGGCACGCTCGACATCTTCGACGCAGGCGGCGCGTCCGTCGCGTCGCTGCCGCTGCTCGCGGGTGAAAGCGTCGCGCGCCTCACGTGGGGCCAGCTGTTCTGCCGCCTGCTCGCCGCGGCGTTCTGCGGGGCGTGACCTTCCCTCTCCCATTTTCACAAATCTCGCGCAGCGGCCCGCCCGTTTGCGATGATTTCGCATAAAATTTCCTGAAATGCCCAAAAAGATCCCATTTTCCGCTTGACATGCGCGGAAAATGATGTATACTGCAAACAATTTCATAAGTCTTGATAGAGGCGCGGCTGACAACAGTAGCTCTCAGCGACCGGCAGAGGACCGGAGAGCGAAAGGGGATGCCGCCGAAGGGTTTATCAGCTCCCTGGCTGATAAATGCCTGGGCCGTCGGGGAATACCCGCCGGACTGTCGTCCGCAAGGACGGAGTGCTGTCATGATGAGCGCAGGATGCTCCCATGTAGATCTCATTTGTTTACGGGTCCTGATGTTGTGTTAAGTCATGATGGAAATCATGGCTTAATTTTTTATCTGCGCTGAACGCGCAGGAAAGGAGCAACATTATGACCTTCGCAGGAACCTTCTGGGCGCTCGTGCCCCCGATCATCGCCATCACGCTCGCGCTGATCACCAAGGAAGCGTATTCGTCCCTCTTCATCGGCGTTGTCGTCGGCGCGCTGTTCGCCTGCAACTTCTCCCCCATCGCAACGATCGACATGATCGTCAACGACGGCCTCGTCGCCGCCATCGCCGACAATGCCGGCATCTTCCTCTTTCTCGTGCTGCTGGGCGTTATCGTCGCGCTCGTCAATCTGGCCGGCGGCAGCGCGGCGTTCGGCCGCTGGGCGGAAAAGAACATCCACACCCGCGTGGGCGCGGAGCTTGCGACCTTCGCCCTCGGCATCCTGATCTTCATCGACGACTACTTCAACTGCCTGACCGTCGGCTCCGTCATGCGTCCCGTGACTGACCGCCACCAGATCTCCCGCCCCAAGCTCGCCTACCTCATCGACGCCACCGCCGCCCCCGTGTGCATGATCGCGCCGATCTCGTCCTGGGCCGCCGCCGTCTCCTCCACCGCCGAGGATCTTGACACCGGCATTTCCGGCATCGAGCTGTTCATCCGCGCCATCCCCTATAACTTCTATTCCCTGCTGACGTTCGTCTTTATCATCGCCATCACGCTCATGCGCTTCGACTACGGCCCCATGCGCGGCTTTGAGGAGCGCGCCCGCTCCACCGGCGACCTCTCCACCGCCGAAGACAGCGCCGAGGAGAACGCCAATTCCCGCGGCCGCGTGATCGACCTTGTCATCCCCGTCGTGATCCTGATCATCACCTGCACCGTCGGGATGCTCTACGTCGGCGGCTTCTTTGGCGCCGATACGTCCGGCTGCACGGACTATGCCGGCGACTTCATCGGCGCCTTCGGCAACACCAACGCCTTCGTCGGCCTGCCCTGGGGCGGTCTGATCGCGCTGGTGCTCACGGTGATCTACCTTGTCGCCCGCCGCGTCGTCGGCTTCCGCAGCGCCATGGGCTGCATCCCCAAGGGCTTCCAGGCGATGATCTCCCCCATCATCATCCTCACGCTCGCCGTCTCGCTCAAGACCACGCTCAACGCGCTGGGCGCCGCGGACTATGTGCACGATCTGATGAAGGCCGCCTCCGAGGGGCTCTACAACATGCTGCCCGCCGTCATCTTCCTCGTCGCGTGCGTGCTGGCGTTCGCCTCCGGCACATCCTGGGGCACGTTCGGCATCCTGATCCCCATCGTCACCGCCATCTTCCCCAGCGACAGCAGCCTGCTCTACATCGGCATCTCCGCCTGCTGCGCGGGCGCTGTGTGCGGCGACCACTGCTCGCCCATCTCCGACACGACCATCATGTCCTCCGCGGGCGCGCAGTGCGAGCACGTCAACCACGTCGCCACCCAGCTGCCCTATGCCATCACCGTGGCGGCGCTGAGCTTTGTCAGCTTTGTCCTCGCGGGCTTTATCCAGAACTGGATCGTCTGCCTTGCCATCGGCACGGCGCTGACCGTCGCCGTCCTTTTCGCCATCCGCAATGCCGAGGCGCGCAAGGCGCGCTTCACCGACTGACCGCCGCGCGGCGTCCCGTCCAGCAACATCCAAAGCGCCGGACCCTGTGGGTCCGGCGCTTTTCTGCGCCCGCGCGGCGCAAAGGGGCTTTCCTTTCGCGCCGAAGCATGGTATACTTACCATACTATGTATTGTTGGAGGGCTTTTCCCATGGGCATTGTCGTGCTGGGCGCCGTTTTTGTTGATATCAAGGGCTATCCCCTTTCCACCTACATCCCCGGCGGGCGCAACGCCGGGCGCGTGGTGCAGGTGCACGGCGGCGTGAGCCGCAACATCGTGGAGGACATCGCCAACGTGGAGCTGCGCCCCACGTTCATCAGCCTTGTGGATGAAACGAGCGCGGGCGCGGACGTTGTGAAAAAGCTCCAGAGCCACAAGGTCGATACGCGCTACATCCGCCGCACCGAGGATGGCATGGGCACCTGGCTCGCCATCTTCGACAACTCCGGCGACGTGACCGCCGCCATCTCCAAGCGGCCGGACCTGCGCCCCATCGTCAACATTCTCGACGAGCAGGGCGACGAGATCTTCGCCAACGCCGACAGCATCTCGCTGGAGATCGACATGGACAAGGAGGTCGTCAAGCGCACGTTCGCGCTGGCGGAGAAGTACGGCAAGCCCATCTATGCCGTCGTGTCCAACATGAGCATCGCCGTGGAGCGGCGCGACTTCATGCGGCAGGTGCACTGCTTCATCTGCAACCAGCAGGAGGCGGGCATCCTGTTTTCGGAAAATTACGACGACGTCACGCCCGAGCAGATGCTCGAAACACTCAAGGGCAAGATCCGCGCCGCGCAGATCTCGCGCATGGTCGTCACGATGGGCTCCCAGGGCGCGGTGTTTGCCACGCTCGACGGCGAGGATGGCTGGTGCCCCGCCAAGAAGGTGGACGTGAAGGACACCACCGGCGCGGGCGATGCGTTCTTTGCCGGCGTGGTCATCGGGCAGACCTACGGCAAGACGATGATGGAATCCTGCGAGATCGGCACGCGCCTTGCCGCGTCCGTCATCACCACGGGCGAAAACGTCTGCCCGCGGTACCTGCCCAGCGAATTCGGTCTTGACGTTCCGGATGAGGAAGAGGCGCAGCTCGCGCTGGAATTCTGACCCGGCTGAAATGAAGGAGGTCTCCGCCATGAAAAAGGTGCTTTTTCTTGCTCTTTCCCTCGCGCTTCTCCTGGCTGCCTGCGGCGAAACAACGCTGCCGGATGACTCGGAGCAGCAGCCCGTCAACGATCCGCAGCAAGCTGAGGCTCCCGCCGTTCCCGACAGCTGCCTGCTCTATTATGACCTTGCCGATGCTGCCGTGCGTGCGGAGGACAAGGAGCTTCCGCTTGCGCAGAACGCGGGCGACGGCTACCAGACCACCTACAGCGTGTGCTATGAGGGCGAATATCAGGATCTTGCCTTACAGGACGGCGACAGCGGCATTTCCGCCGCCGCCATGACGGACGGCAAGGCGGTATTTGAATACGGCGCGGGACTCGTCGTCTGGAACGGCGAGCGCTACCACTGCGCGCGCCTTTCGGCGCAGGACAGCTACATTCCCAATATCTCCCCCAACGAACCGGGCGGCATCCTGCTGCTTGACCTTGAGGGCGACTGCTGGGCGGACGGCGGCGCGGATGATATCGCCTGCTTTACAGGCTTTAGCACGGTCGTCATCTGCGGCAGCGGCACGCTGCGCATCGACGGCGTGGGGATCAGCATTGAGGGCGGCGGACTTTCGTATCTTCCGGCGCTGATGATCGACGGCGTCTCGCTCGACTGCGGCGGCGTTTACCTTGCCGGCCGCTCCTGCGACAGCGGCACGCCGGAACTCTTTGTCCGCTCCGGCAGTCTGGAAACGGATACGCTTATCCTGGCGGGCGACCTCTGCATCGCGGGCGGCAGCGTAAAGACGCAGTATATCGACGGCGCGGAGAACGCTGTGTTCCGCGGCGGCACGTTCGAAACGGAGCAGTGGGGCGACACGGCCGTTCCTCTGCTGATCCTTTCCGGCGGCGATGCGACGTGCACCGACTGGCTGCCGCAGGGGACATCCATCGAGGTCGGCGCTGGAACGATGACCGCCAACGGCATCCGCTATTGGGATACCGTCCACGTCTACGACGGCGGCGAGATCGTCGATCTGATGGACTGAACGCATATTCATAATGGAAGAAGGCTCCGGTCTGCCAAAGCAGACCGGAGCCTTCTTTTACCAATGGCCGATCATTCCTTCAGCTTTTCCTCGAGCAGCTTGAAGGCCTCGTCCGCGGACAGCGCGCGGATCTCTGCGCGCGTCTTTGCGCCGAAGTCAAAGCGCTCGGCGATCGTCTCCCTGGGGGATGAAAAGCCGATGAACACCGTGCCGACGGGATTCCCCCGCTCGTCTCGGTCGGGGCCCGCGACACCTGTGACGCTGACGGCGAAATCCGCCGTCGTCGCCCTGCGCGCGCCCTCCGCCATCGCGCGGGCAACGGGCGCGGATACCGATCCGTACTCCTCCAGCATCTCTGCCGGAACGCCCAGCACGCGGTTTTTAACGATATTCGTATAGCTCACGACGCCGCCCATGAAAACACCTGACGCGCCCGGCACATCCGTGATGCGCTTGGCGATCAGACCGCCGGTGCAGCTCTCCGCCGCGGCGAAGGTCACACCGCGCGCCTTGAGCGCTTCATAGCAGCGCTGTTCGACTGTTTTTTCTGCCATGATAAGCCTTCCTTTCAGAACTTGATGCGCACGAACTCGCGGTTTGTCATCGCGCGGTCGATGAGGCCCTCGATATCGAGCACAGCCTCCGCCTCACGGACCTCGTCGAGGTTCGGCTTCGTGCGCGGATGGCGTGGGGTGAAGACCGTGCAGCAGTCCTCATAGGGGAGGATAGAGGTGTCGAACGTGCCGATCCTGCGCGACAGGCGCACGATCTCCTCCTTATCCATGCCGATGAGCGGGCGCAGGACAGGCAGATCGACCACATCCTCCGTCACGCGCAGCGCTTCCATCGTCTGGGATGCGACCTGACCCAAATTTTCGCCCGTGACGAGCGCCTTGGCGTTCACCTGATCGGCCGCGCGCTGCGCAATGCGCATCATGAAGCGGCGCATGATGAGGGTAAAGAACTCCTCAGGGCAATTTCTGCGAATTTCCTCCTGAATCTCCGTGAACGGCACGATCTGCACCGTCAGCCGCCCGCACCAAGGAACTAACAGTTTGGCAAGGGAAAGCACCTTCTCCTTCGCTGCGTCGGATGTGTACGGCGGGGAGAAAAAATGCACCATTTCGAGCTTGACGCCGCGCTTGGCGATCATGTAGGACGAGACGGGCGAGTCGATGCCGCCGGAGAGCAGGCTGACCGCCGTGCCGCCCATGCCGATGGGAAGCCCGCCCGCGCCGTCCACGGCAGGGCCGTGGACATAGGCGGCGTCGTCGCGGATCTCAATGTGAACGACGAGCTCGGGGTCGTGTACATCGACCGCGCACGTTGGAAACGCCTGATGCAGCGCGCCGCCGACCTGCTGGGAGAGCTGGATGGACGTCAAGGGGAAGGTCTTGTCGGCGCGCTTGCTCTCGACCTTGAAGCTCTTCGCCGCGCGCAGCTCCTCGGCGAGATACTCCTTCGCTGCGGCGATGATCTTCTGCACGTCCTTTTCACACGGCAGCGCCTTGGAGACGGCGATGATGCCGAAAACCTTGCGGCAGCCCTCAAACGCCGCTTCGATGTCGCACGCACCGTCCTTTGGTTCGACATAGATGGTGCTTTGCTTGGAATAGGTGCGGAAGCTGCCGCATTTCGACACGCGGCGGCTGACGTTGGACATCAGCTTGTCTTCAAAGCTGCGGCGGTTGAGACCCTTGAGGACGACCTCGCCGAGCTTGCACAGGATCATTTCATGCATGAGGATGGCTCTCCTTGTTGTCAGTAATTTCGCCCGTCGGCGCGGGCACGGCGCCGTGATTGGCCGCAGACTTTTCCCCTTTCCGCAGGAGCCCCAGCGTCAGGCACAGCGGCTCGATGGCGGCCAGCAGTGCAAAAAGCACATATTGAAGCGCCGTGCCGGAGCTGCTCAGGCTGTTTATCGCCGTCATGGCAGGTACCATCGGCAGCTGCCAGAGCATCGCAAGGATGCTGCCTGAGCCGAACGGGACAGGCATTGCAAGAAGCGAGGCAAGATCCAGCACGTAGAGCGCCATCGCCGCGTTCCAGCAGAGGTTTTTGCCGATCGCGTTCTTCGGCCGCAGCCCCCAGCCAAGCAGGAACGAAAGCGCCGACACATAGACTGCGCCGAGCGCCAGCCCGGCAGGGGAAGCGAACGTAAAGGACGAGGTCGATCCCGTGCCGCCAAGCGCCGCAAACAGCAGAATAAACGCCGCGCCCTGGGCGATATGGCTCAAAAGGGATATTGCGCCAAGCTGAAGATAGCAGTCGCGTTTTTTCATCGTATTCACCCCCGTAGAATGTCCGTGTTGCGGTACTGGATGGCCTCGGCCAGATGGTGTGCTTCGATGCCTTCGCTGCCGTCAAGGTCCGCGATCGTGCGCGCCACGCGCAGCAGCCGGTCATGGCTGCGGGCGGTCAGGCCAAGGCGCTCGAACGCGCCCTTCAGCAGCTTTTCGCCCGCGGCGTCCAGCGCGCAGTATTCTCCCACCATCGCGGGCGCCATATGCGCGTTGCAGGCGGTATCCGTCCCGGCAAAGCGCCGCTTCTGCACCTCGCGCGCGGCGTTCACGCGCGCCTTCACGTCGGCGGAGGGCTCCGCCTTTTCGCGCCGGCGCATGGCTTCAAATTCAACGCTCGGGACGTTGACGTGCAGATCCATGCGGTCAAGCATCGGGCCGGAGATCTTTTCGACGTATTTTTCCACCTGCTGCTTGGTGCAGCGGCAGCGCCCCGAGGGGTGGCCGTACCAGCCGCAGCGGCAGGGATTCATCGCGCCCACGAGCATGAAGCGGCTCGGCAGCGTGATGCTGCCCGCGGCGCGGGTGATGGTGACCTCGCCGTCCTCGATGGGCGCGCGCAGCACCTCGAGCACGTCCCGGTGGAACTCGGGCAATTCATCCAAAAAGAGCACGCCGTGGTGCGCCAGCGAGATTTCCCCCGGCTTGGGCACCGCCCCGCCGCCGGTCATGGCGGAGGCGGAGAGCGTGTGGTGCGGGGCGCGGAAGGGCCGGTGCAGCAGCATCGGGTGCGCACTGTCGGTCAGCCCCGCGACCGACCAGATCTCCGTTGCCTCCAGCGCCTCCTGACGGGTCATGTCCGGCAGGATGGAGGGAAGCCGGCGCGCAAGCATCGATTTGCCCGCGCCGGGCGAGCCGATCAGCAGGATATTGTGCCCGCCCGCGGCGGCGATCTCCAGCGCACGCTTGACGTTCTCCTGCCCCATCACATCGGCAAAGTCGGGGTATGGCTCGTCCGTCTGCTCCGCCTGCCATCTCGGCTGCGGCGCAAGCGGCCTTTTCCCCTTGAGGTGCTCCACGAGCGACACGACGTCGCTCACGCCGTAGACGGTCACGCCGTCAGCCAGCGTCGCCTCGGCGGCGTTCGCCGCGGGGACGTAGAGCGTCTTGATCCCCGCGCGGGCGGCGGCCATCGCCATCGGCAGCACGCCGTTCACCGCGCGCAGCGTGCCGGTAAGGGAAAGCTCGCCGACAAAGGCCGCGTCCTTCGCGGGGGGCTTGATCTCCTCCGCGCAGGCGAGGATGCCGAGCAGGATGGGCAGGTCGTAGAGCGTGCCCTCCTTCTTTTTCCCCGCAGGGGCAAGGTTCACCGTGATGCGCGAAACGGGGAACTTCACGCCGCAGTTCTTGACCGCCGCGCGCACGCGCTCGCGCGATTCCTTGACCGCCGTGTCGCCAAGCCCCACGACATCAAACGCCGGAAGCCCTCCCGAAAGGAAGCATTCCACCGTCACCTCATAGCCGGAAATGCCCTGAAGCCCCAGTGAACGGACCGCTGTGACCATCGCTTTTCCTCCCTTGCGCGCCGCAGCGCGCCGTGATTTGTCTTTCAGTATATCACACTTTTCGTATCAGGCAAATGCCCTGCGCACATTTTTTGTACAAATCGCCAAAAAGAATAAAAAATTTCAAAAGCCGGCAAAAAATGAAATTAAGTGAAGATATATTTGCAAAAAAAGGAATGTTTTGCGGAAAAGAGTCATTTACATACGAGGGTTCCTGTGCTACAATATATGCGCGCAAAAATCTGCGCACAGCCCACAAGACCCACCGCCCCCCCGGCGGTGAAATAAACAGGAGGTTCATTTATGGCAAGAAAAATGAAATCCATGGATGGCAATAACGCTGCCGCGCACGTAAGCTACGCGTTCAGCGAGGTTGCCGCGATTTACCCCATCACCCCGTCCTCTCCCATGGCCGACCTTGTTGACCAGTGGTCCGCCAACGGTCAGAAGAACATCTTCGGCAGCAAGGTCAAGGTCGTCGAGATGCAGTCCGAGGCCGGCGCGGCCGGCGCGGTGCACGGCTCTCTCGGCGCCGGCGCGCTGACGACGACCTACACGGCCTCTCAGGGCCTGCTGCTGATGATCCCGAACATGTACAAGATCGCGGCTGAGCAGCTGCCCTGCGTGTT
>DHMW01000007.1:879-1028 GCA_002405995.1 Oscillospiraceae bacterium UBA4632 | reverse complement strand
CTGAACATCTTCGGCGACCACAGCGACGTGATGGCCTGCCGCCAGACCGGCTTCGCCATGCTGTGCGAGGGCAACGTGCAGGAGGTCATGGACCTCTCCCCCGTGGCGCATCTCGCCGCGCTGACCGGCAAGGTCCCCTTCATCAACTT
>DHMW01000007.1:206-760 GCA_002405995.1 Oscillospiraceae bacterium UBA4632 | reverse complement strand
TATAAGGATCTCGCCGACATGTGCGACATGGACGCCGTCAAGGCGTTCCGCGAGCACGCCCTGAATCCCGAGCACCCGCACATGCGCGGCTCCCACGAGAACGGCGATACGTTCTTCCAGCACCGCGAGGCGTGCAACCAGTACTATGACGCTCTGCCCGAGGTCGTCGAGTCCTACATGGACAAGATCAACGCCAAGCTCGGCACCGACTACAAGCTCTTCAACTACTACGGCGCGCCCGACGCTGACCGCGTCATCATCGCGATGGGCTCCATCTGCGACGTGGCAGAGGAAGTCATCG
Source organism: Oscillospiraceae bacterium UBA4632 (assembly GCA_002405995.1). Taxonomy (GTDB): domain Bacteria; phylum Bacillota; class Clostridia; order Oscillospirales; family Oscillospiraceae; genus Hominicoprocola. The sequence continues at coordinate 459 of DHMW01000007.1, read as the reverse complement.
ACTACCTCAACGCCCACGGCGAGAAGGTCGGCCTCATCAAGGTCCGCCTGTACCGCCCGTTCAAGGCTGAGCGTCTGATCGAAGCCATCCCCGCCACCGCCAAGAAGATCGCGGTCCTCGACCGCACGAAGGAGCCCGGCGCGCAGGGCGAGCCGCTCTATCTCGACGTCGTCACCGCTCTTGCGAACGCCGGTATCACCGGCAAGACCGTCATCGGCGGCCGCTACGGTCTCGGCTCCAAGGACACCCCGCC
>DHMW01000007.1:0-164 GCA_002405995.1 Oscillospiraceae bacterium UBA4632 | reverse complement strand
GACACCCCGCCCGCTTCCGTCTTTGCCGTTTACAGCGAGCTTGCCAAGGCAGAGCCCAAGCGCCAGTTCACCATCGGCATCGTTGATGACGTCACCGGTCTGTCCCTCGAAGAGGACAAGAACTGCCCGAACACCGCGGCCGAAGGCACCATCGAGTGCAAGTT
>DHMW01000106.1 GCA_002405995.1 Oscillospiraceae bacterium UBA4632 | reverse complement strand
GACCGCATCCGCCTGCAGCACAGAATCTGCAAGGCGTAAGCGCGCCGCGCCGGAGCGGCGAGCAGCAAAAAGCGACAGGCTCCCTCGATCCGCCGGGCAATGAAGCCGGGGGGATCGGGGGAGCTTTTAGTCAGGGAAAGCCGTTTTTCCGAGGAGGGGCCGAGCCCTCTCTGCGCCGGCGGCGCTCACTCGGAGGGGTAGCGCAGCGTGCAGTGCCCGCGCACGTCAAAGACGGCGAAATAGCGTTCCTCCAGCGGGATCCAGCGCTCTGCAAAGCGCCGCGCGCCCTCCGGGCCGTTGCGGATGCGGATGCGCCGCAGCTGTTCATCGGAGTCAACGTCGAGAAATACCGTAAGGTCATACTGCTCCCGCAGGGCGGGATGGCAGGAGTACGAGCCTTCAATGACATACAGTGCTGCCGGGGGAACGGAAATGGGGGCGGCAAGCGAAAGCGTATGGCAGTCAAACGGGCGGTAGGAAAAGGGTTTTCCCGCACGCAGCGGCAGCAGGACCTCGTCAAGAAACCGCTCGCGGTCAACGTTGCCGCCCGGCTCGGCGAAACGCTCCGCCGTCCGCTGCTCCGGGCGAAGGAAAAAATGATCCACCGGCACGACTGTGCAGCCGGAAAGGCGGGCAAGCTGGGCCGCAAGGGTAGTCTTTCCTGCGGCGCAGCGCCCATCGATGGCAAGGAGAAAGGGACTGCGTCCGTTCCGCCGTGTTTCCGCTTCGGCGAGGATCGCTTTGGCAATATCAGCGCTCTGCATACGGCGTTACAGACCCATCTCGGCCTTGACCTCGCCGAAGCACCGGACGGCAAAGTCGAGGTCGTCCCTCGTGTGGCCGGCAGAGATCTGCGTGCGCACGCGGTCGCGTCCCTTTGGTACAACGGGATAGCAGAAGCCGACGACATATACGCCCTTTTCAAGCATCCGGCGGGCGAATTCGCCCGCGATCTTGGGGTCGTACAGCATGACGGGAACGATCGGATGCTCGCCGGGCAGCAGGTCGAAGCCGAGCTTTTCCATCTCCGCGCGGAAGTAGCGCGCGTTTTCATGCACCCTGTCGCGCAGTGCGGTGGACTCGGTCAGCATATCGATCGTTTCGATCGTCGCCGCGCAGATAGCAGGGGCAAGGGAATTGGAAAAGAGATACGGACGGCTGCGCTGGCGCAGCAGATCGACGATCTCGCGCTTTGCGGCGGTGTAGCCGCCGGAGGCGCCGCCCATCGCCTTGCCGAACGTTCCGGTCAGGATATCGACCCGGCCCATCACGCCGCAGTATTCCGGCGTGCCGCGTCCGTGTTCACCCATAAAGCCGACGGCGTGGCTGTCGTCCACCATGACGAGCGCGTCGAACTCGTCGGCCAGATCGCAGATGCCCTTGAGGTTTGCAATGTAGCCGTCCATGGAGAACACGCCGTCGGTGGCAATGATGATCCTCTTGCAGCCCGCCTCGCGCGCAGCCAGCAGCTGGGTGCGCAGATCGTCCATGTCGCTGTTTTTATAGCGGTAGCGGCGCGCCTTGCAGAGGCGCACGCCGTCGATGATGCTTGCATGGTTCAGCTCGTCGGAGATCACGGCGTCATCCGCGCCCAGCAGCGTTTCGAAAAGCCCGCCGTTGGCGTCGAAGCAGGAGGAATAGAGAATGGCGTCCTCCATGCCGACGAAGCCGGCGATCTTTTGTTCAAGCGTCTTGTGGATCTGCTGCGTGCCGCAGATAAAACGCACGGACGAAAGGCCGAAGCCCCACGCATCGTAGCTCTTCTTCGCTGCGGCGATCAGGCGCGGATGGTCGGAAAGGCCCAGATAGTTGTTTGCACACAGATTGACCACGCCGCGCGCAGCGGTGGTGTCGATGCGGCTTTGCTGCGGGGTCGTGATGATGCGCTCGTCCTTATAGGTGCCGGCCTCGCGGATGGCGGCAAGCTCGGCGCGGTAGCTCTCATACGCGGTTTTCATTCGGCGGGTTCCTCCTTTTTTGTCGTCCAGTCGAGAATGACCTTGCCGCTCATGCCGCTGTGCATGGCTTCAAAGCCCTTTTCGAAGTCGGTGTAGTGGAAGCGGTGGGTGATGGCGGGCGTGAGATCCAGCCCGCCCTGCACCATGTAGCTCATCTGGTGCCAGTTGTCCATCTTGCGGCCGTAGATGCCCTGCAGCGTCAGCCCCTTGCCGATGATCTGGTTCATATCCAGCTGCACCGGCCCGTTGCCAAGCCCCAGGAGGCTGATCTTGCCGCCGTTGCGCATCACGCCGACCATCTGCCGCAGCGCCGCGCCGGAGCCGGACATCTCAAAGCCCACGTCAAAGCCCTCGACCAGCCCCTGCTCCTTCATCGCAAGCGCCAGGTCCTCGCGCCCGGTGTTGATGGCGGCGTCCGCGCCGAGCTTTTTGGCAAGCTCAAGCCGGTAGTCGTTCAGGTCGGTGACGACCACGCGCCGCGCGCCGGCGTACTTGGCGATGGCGACGGCAAGAATGCCGACCGGCCCCGCGCCGGTGACGAGAACATCCTCGCCGACCAGGTTGAACATCAGCGCCGTGTGCGTGGCGTTGCCCACGGCGTCGAACATGGCGACCACATCCTCGTCGAGCGATGGATCGATGAGGATAACGTTGCTTGCGGGGATGCAGACATACTCGGCAAACGCGCCGTCGCGGTCCACGCCCACGCTCGAGGTGTTTTTGCACCACTGGATGTTTCCGGTGTGGCAGTTGCGGCAGTGGCCGCAGGTGATGTGCCCCTCGCCGGACACGCGCTGGCCGACCGTCAGCCCCGTTACGCCCGCGCCGAGCGCGGCGATCTCGCCGACATATTCATGCCCGATGATCATCGGCGGCTTGACGTGCTGTGACGCCCACTCGTTCCAGTCGTAGATATGTACGTCGGTGCCGCAAATGGCGGTTTTGTGCACTCTGATCAGCACCTCGCCGGGACCGGGCGTGGGAACGGATACCTGCCGGAGCTCCAGCCCCGGTCCTGCTGTGACCTTGCAGATCGCGTCCATCAGCTGCATGGATTTGTCCTCCTACAGAAAACGAAATCGAAATAAAGTGTGCTCTGTACAAGGACAGTTTACGCAGACAGCGCGGAAAAGTCAACCGGAATTTTGCGCGCTTCCGGGAAAAAGCGCGCCGCCGCGGGCGGTCGGGCAGAATTCATAAAAAGTTCAGCCTTTTTGGGTGGAGCGCGGCGCCAAAGTGTGGTATATTCTACCTGCTGTTATACGCCGCGGACGGAGAGGAGAAGGAACCATGTCACAGGTGACCAAGCGGGCGCTGGAGGCGTCGCTGAAAAATCTGCTGCTGCAAAAGCCGCTGAGCAAGATCACCATCAGCGATATCACGGAGGACTGCGGCATCAACCGCATGACGTTTTACTATCACTTCAAGGATATCTACGACCTTGTGGAATGGTCGTGTCTGGAGGATGCTAAGCGCGCGCTCGAGGGGAAAAAGACCTATGAGACGTGGCAGCAGGGGCTTTTGCAGATATTCGAGGCCGTGCAGGAGAACAAACCGTTCATCCTCAACGTTTACCATTCCGTCAGCCGCGAGCAGGTGGAAAACTACCTTTACAAGCTTACCTACGACCTGCTCGAGGGCGTGGTGGAGGAGCAGGCGCAGGGCATGAGCGTGCGCGATGAGGACAAGGCCTTCATCGCAACGGTCTACAAGTATGCCTTTGTCGGGCTGATGCTCGACTGGATCAAGGGCGGCATGAAAGGGGAGCCGCAGGTTATCGTTGAGCGGCTGTCGCTCGTCATTCACGGGAATGTACGCGCCGCGCTGGAGCGCCTGCGCACTGACAAAGCGTGACGGCTTCTCCGCTTTCGTCAAAAATGGTGAAATGATAAAAATTTTTACAGCCTTTCGGGCGGTGATAGGTTTCTTATCACCGCCCGATTTCTGCTGATTGTTCTTTTCTCAAAACCACGGTATGCTTTCATCGTCGAAAGGAAAACATACCGTTGGCTCCCAGGTTTACATGTAGTTTCGTGAGCCGGCGGTTTCGTAACCAGTTTGAAAGGAGAAATGATCTATGTATTATTCCAGCGGCAACTATGAAGCGTTTGCCCGTCCCAGGAAGCCCGAGGGCGTGGACAACAAGTCCGCCTATATCGTCGGCAGCGGCCTTGCCGCGCTGACCGCCGCCTGCTACCTCGTCCGCGACGGCCAGATGAAGGGCGAGCACATCCACGTTCTGGAAAAGGGCAGCCTGCCCGGCGGCGC
>DHMW01000057.1:1153-3025 GCA_002405995.1 Oscillospiraceae bacterium UBA4632 | reverse complement strand
GGGCAGTGCGGCGTGCCGACGCGCGCCCAGAGTAAGCGCAGGTAGTCGTAGATCTCCGTCACCGTGCCGACGGTGGAGCGGGGGTTCTGCGAGGTGGTCTTCTGGTCGATGGAAATGGCGGGGGAGAGGCCCTCGATGTAATCCACATCGGGCTTTTCCTTCTGCCCGAGAAACATACGGGCGTAGGACGACAGGCTCTCCACATAGCGCCGCTGGCCCTCGGCATAGATGGTGTCGAACGCGAGCGACGACTTGCCGCTGCCGGACAGGCCCGTGATGACGGTCAGCGCGTCGCGGGGGATCTCGACGTCAATATTCTTGAGGTTGTTTTCTCTTGCGCCCTTGACAAAAATCTTACTTGGCATGAACTGATAACTCCTGTTGCTCATTTTGCGATCGCAAGACAAGCGTACTCTGATGAATTTTTTATGTCAACTGTTTTCTCCGTGCTTTTCGCCGTATGCCCGCGCAAGGCGCAGCGCGCCCGCGCGCAGCAGGTCGATATTGCGCCCGTCGAACATCCGGTCGCGTCCGGTATGGATCCTGTCCATGTACCAGCCGAAAATTTTGTTTCTTTTCAGCGCGCACACGCCCACGCCGCGCGCAAAGCACGCCTGGTCGCTGGGGTAAAGGCCGAACGAGCGCACGACCTCGCTCGTCTTATCGCCGGACGCGGCGAAGCATTCCTCCAGCAGCGCCAGCGTTTCCGGCTCCTTCTTCACCGCTTTGGAGGGAAAGAACTGGAGGCTGTCGCCGTCGGACACGCAGTCGAAATTCACCACGAGCGCGCGCTTCTGCGCGCCCTTACAGCGCTTGGCCAGCGCGCGCGAGCCGAGCAATCCCTTTTCCTCGTTGTCAAAATAGATGCCGCAGATACCGCCCCGCAGCTCCTCCGGCAGCGCCAGCAGGATCTCCGTCAGCGTCACAACGCCGCTCGTATTGTCGTTGGCGGTGTGGCGGTTGGCTTTTCCGTCCAGCATCCACCAGATGCAGAACGCCAGCACGAGGTAGACGACGCCGAGCGCCGCACCGAACGGCGCGTCCGGCCACAGCATCAGCAGCGCGAGCTCCGCGGCGAAGCCCGGCAGCACGATCAAAAGCATCAGCAGCGCCTGATACAGCCCGTACCAGAGCAGATTGCGCGGCGTGATGAAATTCGGGATGGGCAGCACGGCGCAGGTGTCGTAATGCGCGGTGAAGATGAGCTTCGCTGTTTCCGGATCGCCGACGATGATGTTGCGGCTCCTGCCCAGTCCCTTTTCCAGCCGGATCTCCGGCGCATAGCCGTTTTCGCGCAGCAGGGGGCAGAGGTAATCCCGGAAGGCCTCCTTCTGCTTTTGGGACTTGCGCACCTCGAACTGCTCTAAAATCGCTCTCGCTTCCTCCGTCATGGCTGCACCCTCCCTACACGATGATATCCGCGAATTTTGCGCGCACGAGCGCGGCGAGGTCATGGGGGTTAAGCTCGACCTGACAGCCGATCCTGCCCGCCGAGACGATCATCGCTGCAAGGTTTTCTGCGGAGCTGTGGATCACCGTGGGGAAGAGCTTCTTCATCCCCACGGGCGAGCAGCCGCCGTGGACGTAGCCCGTGAGCGGCAGCAGCTCCTTCTGGTGGATCATTTCGACGGACTTTTCGCCCACGGCCTTCGCGGCCTTTTTCAGGTCAAGATTCTCCGCGACCGGCACGTCGAAAACGTAATACTGCCCGCTCGCGCCGCGCGCCACAAGCGTCTTGAATACGATGGCGGGGTCAATGCCCATGGACTGCGCCGCCGTCACGCCGTCCACGGCGATGCCCTCTTCATGGGGATAGGAATGCGGCGTATAGGCGATCTTTTTCTGCTCAAGCACGCGCATGACGTTGGTTTT
>DHMW01000057.1:0-1108 GCA_002405995.1 Oscillospiraceae bacterium UBA4632 | reverse complement strand
TCTTCTTTATTCTTTGCCATAAGAGTCCTCCTGTGTGGAAAACGGGGAAAATTTTTACCGGAGAAGATACACGCAGGCCAGAATGCAGGCAAGCCCGAGGAACATACCCGCGCTGACGGGCTCGCCGAACACGAGCGTCCCCACAAGCGACGCTACCACCGGCTCGATGCTCGCCATAATGCTGGCCTTGCCGCTCTCAACGTTGGCGAGTCCCTTGGTATAGAGGATATACGGCGCGACGGTGGAGAACAGCACCAGCCCCGCGGCGAGCAGGGCATTCCGCGGCACGCTCAGAACGCTTACGAGGCCGCCCCAGTCGGCGGCGAACAGCGCGCCGAGCGCCGCGAACACAAACGTCCAGAGCACCACCGTCATCGCGCTGTAGTGCCGCAGGGCGAAGGGCGCGAAAATGGAATAGAGCGCGTAGAAAAACGCGCTGCCGAGACCGAACATAAGCCCCTTCGCCGTCAGCGACAGCCCTCCGCCGAGCACGCCCGTCACCAGCGCGCAGCCCAGCAGCGCCAGCGCGAGGGCAAGAAGCTTTCTGCCCGTGAGCTTCTCGTGGAAAACGAGCGCGCTCATCAGCACCACCATCGCCGGCGCAGTGTAGAGCAGGATCGCGCTGACGGAGAGCGAGCAGAGCTGCTGGGCGTTGAAATAGCAGAGCGTGAACAGCACCACGCTGACGACGCCCGTGCCGAAAAAGAGAGGCAGATGCTTCGCTTTCACGTGGAACACGCTGCGATCGGTGCACAGGAAAATGAGCGCGAGCGCAAGGAAGCCGCCCAGGTTGCGGATGACGACAAGGTTTTCCGGTGCGATGCCGGCATTGAGCAGCGGGCGGTTGAATAGGCCGATGCAGCCCCAGCAGGCGGCGGCCGCCAGAATGCAGGCGTAGGAAGCGTACTTTTTCACAGGCTCTGTCTCTTTCTCGTTATTTCGCGTTTTCCTTGCGCAGCTCGATGATGCGGTCGCGCAGGATGGCGGCGTACTCGAATTCGAGCATTTTACTCGCCTCCTGCATCTGCTTTTCGAGCCTGCGGATCTCCTCGTCCCGTTCGCGCTCGCTGAGCTTGCGCTTGCCGCGTCTGCGCGCGCTGTCCTCGTC
>DHMW01000128.1 GCA_002405995.1 Oscillospiraceae bacterium UBA4632 | reverse complement strand
ATCTACATTGAAGCCTACACGCAGAAAGAGGCTTCCGAGTACATCCAGCGTGAAACGGCGAAGGAGCTGTATCAGATCTTCAGCCCCTATCAGCCGGAGCTGACCGCCCGCGATTTCTATGACATGGAGATCGGCTCGGCCGGTATCATGCGCGGCTGCATGGCGCATCCGTGCGACGGGGAACTGTCGCTGGAAAAGAAGCTGCGGCTATTCCTCACCATGAGCCTGCGGGCGTACAACGTACCGAAGGAGGAAACGGAACAGGCGATCCGGTTCGTGGAAGGGCTGGATATCCGCACGATCTCCGAGCGGGTGATGCAGGAGCTGTTCCGCGCGCTGGCGATGCGCTTTGAGTTTTCCCTTGCGGGGATCACGGTGCCAGCGCAAACATAGAAGCCAATACGCATTGTAAGGGAGTACTCCCTTGCATCGGGATCTATCCCGATGCAATTCCCTTCTGCTCCACGCGCTTCCCATGGGGGACGGGACGGTGCGAGAAGAAAGCGAGGAATGACCATGAAGAAACGATTGCTCAGCATCCTGCTCCTGTGCTGCATGGTGCTGACGCTGCCGCTGGGGATGGCGGCGGCGGAGGAGACCGCCGGGACGGCAACGGAGGTCAAAACATCGGAGGGACTGACTGCCGCCTTGGAAGGTAGCGCCGAGACCGTCCGGCTGGGGGCGAACATCACCATCACGACCGAAGATAGCCTGACGGTGCGCCGCACGGTCACTCTGAACCTGAACGGCTGTGTGTTAGAAAAAGCTGGAAGTGGCAGCGTGATCAAGGTGGACAGCGGTGGTAACCTGACACTGATGGACAGCAATACTATCGCTGAACACAAGTTCACGCCCGACGCGAACGGCGTGTGGGGGCTGGATGAGCAAAACGGCACCGAAACCGTCACCGGCGGCGTGATCGCCGGCGGAACGGGCACGGATGGCTGCGGCGGCGGCGTCTTTGTGTCCGGCGGCGGCAGCTTTACCATGAACGGCGGCAGCATCGCGGGCTGCGTGGTGCGGACAACCACCGGCTACGCGCTCGGCGGCGGCGTGTACGTCGCTAATAGGGGCACATTCAACATGACCGGCGGCAGTATTGAGAACTGCAAGGCATCTGCTGATGGCAGTTCTGCTTTCGGCGGCGGTATCTACAACGCGGGACGCACCACTCTGTCCGGCACGGCGAAGATCCGTAACTGCCAGGCAGCAAACGCTGGCGGCGGTATCTATGACTACAGCATTCTCAATATCAGCGACAATGTAGAGATAGAGATCACCAGCTGCACAGCTCCCCTTTGGAGCGCCATGGTTGCTTCCGGCACCATTTCCGGCGGCACATTTAACGGCACAGTGACCAGCGGCGGCCGCATCACCGGCGGCACCTTTAACGGTGAGGTGCGCAACGTCGGCACCATCACTGGCGGTACCTTTAACGGCCAGGTGACCAACCCCGGCTGCATCACCGGCGGTACGTTCAAGGGCGGGATCACCGGTACCCCCGCGCTTGCCACCGGCAGCGGCGCGGCGAACGACCCCTATCAGATCGGCACCGCCGCGGGACTGAAATGGTTCCGGGATATGGTGAACAGCGGCGAGTATGGCCTGTGCGCCGAGTTGACGGACGATATTGATCTGGAAAACGAAGCATGGACGCCGATCATGCCAATCGCCATTTCCACAGAAGACGCAAATTACGGATACTGCGGCATCTTTGACGGCGGCGGCCACACCATTTCCGGCCTGAATGTCACGGGCAACTCCGAGTATGCCGGTTTGTTTGGCTATACAAGTAACGCAACCATCCGGAATCTGACCGTGGCCGGGTCGGTAACCGGTCCAAGCGAAAGTGGCATAGTGGGCGGCATCGTTGGCTATGCCGGATACGGTACCATTGAAAACTGCGGCAATCTGTGTATAGTAAACGGAAATACTGCCGGCGGAATCGTCGGACATGCTTACAGCACGACAATTTCCGCCTGCTATAACGCAGGTGAGATCAGCGGCGGCAGCAATGCTGCGGGCGGTCTCGTCGGATGGTTCCAGGGAGCAAAAGGAGTATTCTACGATTGCTATAACGTCGGAACGGTTTCCAGCGTTAATAATTATGCGGGCGGCATCGTAGGCCTTGCCGGTGTCTGTAGAGTCTATAACTGCTACAATGCGGGCGCTGTAACCAGCGATGGCGATGGAGCATATGGCATTGGTTACGGCGCATGGATCGAAAACAGCTATTATCTGAAAGGCACAACGGCAGATAGCCATATCGGTGCTATCGAAAAGTCTGCCGAGGAATTCGCTGACGGCACGGTGCTGGCGCTGCTCAAGGCTGGTGAACGCGGCAGCAATGCTGACCCGTGGGCCGACACCTGCCAGTATGTGGACGCGGCAAGTCTGACCCTGCCGGTGTTCAGAAACCAGAACACTCACAAGCATACCTTGCAGCACGTGGAGGCCAAGGCCGCTACCACCAGCGAAGAGGGCAATATCGAATACTGGTACTGCGAAGCCTGCGGCAGGTATTTCGCCGATGGCACCGCCGCGAAAGAAATTACCAAAGCCGACACGGTGCTCGCGCGCCTGCCCTACATCGTTGATCTGCCGGGCTATCCCGTCACCGTCCCCGATAAGACCGAGCATGGCAGCGTCACCGTCAGCCCGAAGAACGCCTCCGCGGGCAGCACCGTGACCGTCACGGTCACGCCCGACAGCGGCTATGTGCTGGAAACCATTTCCGTCACCGACAGGAACGGCAGCGACCTGAAGCTCGCCGACAAGGGCGGCGGCAGGTTTACCTTCACCATGCCGTCCGGCCCCGTGACCGTCGCGGTGACGTTCATGGACGACAACACGATGCTCAATTTCTTCGTCGATGTCCCCGCGGGCGCGTACTACTATGACGCGGTGCTCTGGGCGGCGGAGGGCGGCATCGCCGCCGGTACGGACGCGGTGCACTTCTCGCCGGACGATACCTGCACCCGCGCGCAGATCGTGACCTTCCTGTGGCGGGCGGCGGGTTCCCCCGTGGTGAACTACCTGATGCCGTTTACCGATGTGGACGAGGGCGCGTATTATGCCGAGGCGGTCCGCTGGGCGGCGAGCACCGGCATCGTCACCGGGCTGACGGAGACGGCCTTTGGCCCGAACGGCGCCTGCACCCGCGCGCAGGCGGTGACGTTCCTGTTCCGCGCCGCCGCGGCAAACGGCCTGGAGGCTGTGACGCTGGCAGACCTGCTCTCCGGCTTTGAGGACGCCGCCTCCGTCCCCGGCTACGCGGTGCCCGCCATGAACTGGGCGCTGAGCCGGGACATCGTGAAGGGCAGCGGCACGCAGCTCCTGCCCGGCGATACCTGCACGAGGGCGCAGATCGTGACGTTCCTCTGGCGCTGCATGAAGTGAGCGGCTGACAGACGCCCAGGCAGCAGGAGATAAGAAAATACAGAAACCGACAGCGCAGCGGACGGGGCCTTCGCCCTGACGCTGCGCTGTCTGCCTGCGGCTTTACCGGAGCGGCTTGCTGCGTCGGCAGGAGCATCATTGCCCCCCCGCGCGCCGCCGCGCCGGTCATATATTTTCCCCTGTTTCGTTCCGCTCCAGCACGCGGCGGATCGCCTTTCCCACGCCGTTGTGCGCGTTGTCCGCCGTGACGAGCGCGCACAGCGCGCGGATCTCGCCGTCGGCATTGCCCATAGCGACGGAAAGCCCTACGCTGCGCAGCATCTCGCGGTCGTTGTCCGAATCGCCGATGCCCACGGTGCGCGCCATCGGGATGCCAAGCGCGGCGGCGAGCCGGGCAAGCCCGCTCGCCTTGCTGACGTGCTGCGCGGTCATCTCCATCGTGGTGATCTCCGGCAGCGTGATGTCCAGCGGCAGGGCGCGCATCCGGGCGAAGCAGTGCGCGCGGTCCTCCGGGGAGCGGAAGTAGAGGTTGATCTTGCAGATGCCCCCGAGCGTCCGTGCTTCCTGCGCAAGGTCCGCGGCCGGGCGGGCGATGCGCTGGAACATCGACTGGTAGATGCCCATATGAAAGTCCGCCATGTGCGTCACGTCGGACGCCGCGACGACCGACTCGCTCTCGGTCAGAAAATGCAGCATCGCGCGGAACTCCGCCGCGGCGGCGATCGCCTCACCGACCATGGCAGGGGAGATGACGCTGCGGTACAGGCAGCGGCGCTCCTGCCGGTCATAGATGCACGCGCCGCTGCTGCACACGGCGTAGCGCATCTCCGGCACGATGGGAAAGTAGTCCAGAAGCTCCGGCACGGCGCGTCCCGTGCAGTAGACGATCTGCACGCCGCGTTCCGCGGCAAGGCGAATGTCGCGGACGGTGGCGGGGGCGATGGTCTTGTCCGGCGTAAGCAGCGTGCCGTCCATGTCGAGCGCAATGAGCTGATGGGGGGAGGTATTCACGGTAACAGCGTCCCTTCTGTGTCCGCTCCCGCGCAGAGTGCGGGAGCGATGAGTTCTGACTGATTATAGCACGATCTGCGCGGCGGAGCAATGCTCCGCCGCGCAGAGCTGACCGGCCTGCAAAAAAACGGGAAATTGCAAGGGGCGCGGCGTGTTCATGCGCTGCGCCCCTCTGCCGCACAAAAAAAGGAGCCGGCCGAAGCCGGCTCCTTTTGCAGGAGAGCTTACATCTTGGAGATGATGTCCACGATCTCCGCGCCGATGCGCTTCTGCGCCTCGACGGTGGCGGCGCCGATGTGCGGCGTGCAGGACACCATGGGGTGGGAATAGAGCGCCTTGTTGGAGGCGGGCTCGTCGGCGTAAACGTCCAGACCGGCGGCGCGGACCTTGCCGCTCTCCAGACCGGCGAGCAGCGCGGCCTCATCGACGTTGGTGCCGCGGGAGGTGTTGATGATGACGACGCCGTCCTTCATCTTGGCAATGCGCTCGGCATTGATGAGCGCGCCGCCGTCAACGGCGGGAGCGTGGACGGAGATGAAGTCAGACTTGGCAAGCAGCTCGTCCATCTCAACATAGGGGATGCCCAGCTGCTCCTCGATGCCGGGGATGTGGAAGATATCGAAGGCGATGACGTTCATGCCGATGGCCTTTGCCATCACGCCGAGCTTCTGGCCGATGCGGCCGAAGCCGACGACGCCGAGCGTCTTGCCGCACAGCTCGATGCCCTTGCCGTAGGCCTTCTTTTCCCACTGGCCGTTGCGCATGGTGTAGCCCGCGTGGGAAATGTAGCGCGCGCAGGAGAACATATGCGCCATGGCAAGCTCTGCCACGGACTCGGAGGAGGCGCGCGGGGTGTTCTTCACGTCGATGCCGGCAGCCTTGGCATAGTCAACGTCGATGTTGTCAACGCCCACGCCGCCGCGGATGATGAGCTTGAGCTGGCTGCCCTTGGCCTCGTCGATCTGCGCGGCGCGGACCTTGGTCTTGGAGCGGACGACGACAACGTCGAAATCGCGCAGCGCCTTGCCGAGCTCGGCAGGCTCATAGAACTGCTCTACGACCTCGTGGCCCTGAGCCTTCAGCTCCGCCATCGCGGTCTTATCCATCCCGTCGGTAACAAGAATACGCATGATATTTGATCTCCTTTTCCGTTTTTCCTTTATTTGTGCTCTTCCTCGAACTTCTTAAGGAACGCGACCAGCGCCTCCGCGCCCTCCTTGGGCATGGCGTTGTAAACGCTCGCGCGCAGACCGCCGACGCTCTTGTGGCCCTTGAGGTTGTCGTAGCCCGCAGCCTTCGTGGCGGCAACGACCTCAGCGTCCAGCTCGGCGGAGCCGGTGACGAAGGGGATGTTCATGAGAGAACGGAACTCGGGCTCGACCGTGCCATGGAACATCTTGGAGGAATCCAGGAAGTCATAGATGACCTTGGCCTTCTCGATGTTGCGCTTGTGCATTTCCTCGAGGCCGCCGATGCTCTTGAGGTACTTGAACACCTTGCCGCAGCAGTAGATGTCCCAGCAGTTGGGGGTGTTGTACATGGAGCCGTTGTCGGCGTGGGTCTTATACTTCATATAGATGGGCA
>DHMW01000031.1:11696-27171 GCA_002405995.1 Oscillospiraceae bacterium UBA4632 | reverse complement strand
GTGCGCGGGTTGACGGCGCACTGGGGATGGCCGCCCTCGACGAATTCGTTCACGCAGCCCTCCTGGCAGCCGATGCAGGGACGGATGTCCTCCACCTTTCCGGCATAGGCCTTATTGCACCAGTCGGGATCAGCCAGCACGGGGCGGCCGAGCATGACCATGTCGCACTTGCCGTCGCGCAGAGCTTTTTCCGCAAGGTCGGGATAGCCGAGCTTGCCAACGGCGACAACGGGAACGGCTACGCCGACGTTGGACTTCACGCCGCGGGCGGCGAAGTATTCCTTGGCGACCTTGGAGATATCAAGGAAGCAGCCTGCGGGCATACCGGCGGGCGGATGCGGCAGCCACCAGTTGTCATAGCAGCCAAGGTCCACGTCAAACATATCGACGCCCGCCTTGACGAGGTTTTCCATATAGTTCAGCGTATCGGCAACGGCGCGGCCGTTCTGGAAGTTCCGGAGGCTCTTGACCTTCTCCATGCGCTCGCCGTAGGTCTCGTTCAGGGCAAGAGAGAGGTCGATGCGGTACATGATGGGGAAGTAGGGTCCCACGCGCTTGCGGATCTGCTTGATGAGGTCGATGCCGAAGCGCTGCCAGTCGGCGTACTTGCCGGCCTTGCGGCGGTTGAAGGCGGGGGAGGTCATCTGGTCGAGCAGATATCCCTCATGGCCGTGCAGATACACGCCGTCCATGCCCATGACCTTGGCGTCCAGCGCGGCCTGACCGGCGTTGCGGATGATCTTGTCGCACTCAAAGTCGATCAGCGGCCGGCAGGGGACCTCGGGCAGGTAGAAGTTGGGGTTGATCGAGGCGGAGACGGGCAGCTGGTACTTGTTGAGCAGGCACGTCGGCGCGCCGACGCGGCCAAGACCCGGCGTGAGCTGGATGAAAATGCGGCTGCCGCGGGCGTGGACGCCCTGGGCAAGGTCGCGCCAGCCCATGTGGTTGGTGCGCGTGCCGTCAATGCGGGGGAAGTAGGAGAAGTTGCCCTTTTCCGTTACGGTTGAGTCAATGTGGTGGCTGATGGGGATGAGACCCGTGGTCAAAAGGCCGACGCCGCCCTCTGCGCGGGCGAAGAAATACTGGAGCATCTTGTCATTGGGACGGCCGGTCTCCTCTGCCATCTGGCAGTTGCCCATCGGCGCCATGACAAGGCGGTTCTTTACTTTCAGACGATTGATCTGGATGGGGGAAAAAAGCTTGTCATAGGGGTACAGCTCCTGCGTCATACGCGCGGCGCCGCCGGCACAGTTGCCGGAATTGGTCTGGAACCAGTTGCCGTAGCTGTCGATCAACTGTTGTACCAATGCGTCAGTTTTCATGTGGGGATCTTCCTCGCTTCCTAAAAAAGTAGTCGGGCAATCACAGCTTGATTCAAAACGGGCAGGGGCCTCCTGCATAATGCTGCACACAGTTTACCATATCGGAGCACAAGAATCAACAAAAAAATTGGCGGGTACGACAAATAATTAGAGTAAAATGTCAAATTATCGTTGTAAAACGGGAGAAGGTATGGTAGAATACCAATTGTGAACAAATCGTGAAATTGCAGGAATGGGGGAGATGCGATTCATGTCCGGCCAGGCAAGGATCATTGCGCTCGCGGGAAAGGGCGGCGTGGGGAAAACGTCGGTCTCGGCGGCGATCGTGCGGCTGCTCACGCAGCAGCGTCCGGATGCGCGCATCCTCGCCATCGATGCGGATCCCGCTGTGGGACTTGCTACGGCGCTTGGCGTGGACGTCCGCGAGACGCTGGATGATATCCGAAAGTCCATGGCATCCTCGGCGACGAAAACGCAGACGGACGAGCTTTTGAGCGAGGCGCGCTTCCGCCTGTTCGACGCGATGTGCGAGACGCGGGGCTTCGCCTTCCTCGCCATCGGCCGGCCGGAAACGGCAGGCTGCTACTGCACGGTCAACAGCTACCTCAAGGAGGTCATATCGCTTCTGGCTGGGGATTTTGACTATGTCGTCATCGACGGCGAGGCGGGGATCGAGCAGATCAACCGCCGCGTGATGGAAAAGGTGACGCATTTGCTGCTCGTTACCGATCAGAGCAGGAAGGGCTATCAGGTCGTCGGTACGATCAAAAAGGTCGCCGATGAGCTGGTGATGTATGAAAAATGCGGCGTGATCGTTAACCGCGCCACGCGGCCTGACCTTGCCGCAGACCCGGAGATCTCCGGCGCGCCGGTGCTGGCAGTGATCGGCGCGGACGCACAGCAGGCAAAAAACGATGTGCAGGGCCGGAGCGTTTTCGACCTTCCGGAGGATTCCAATGTTATCAAAGGGGCGCGGGAGGCGCTCTCAAAGATAAATCTCTGAGGCGGCGCCCCGGCGGCTCCTCGACCATGGAAGAAAAAATGAAAAGAGGTGTACCATTTGAAGGATCTCAAGCATCTGATCTACTTTGAACAGCTCCTCGATGAAGCCAACAACGAACTGGTACAGCAGGCAAAGGCAGAGGGCAAGCTTGCCATCGGCTATACCTGCTTCCACATTCCCGAGGTACTGCTCAATCTGGACAACTGTTTCTCCGTGCGTCTGCGCGCACCGAGGACCGGTTCGATCGACATGGCGACCTACTATATGTCGAACTACACCTGCGAGTTTGCCCGCGCCCTGCTCGAGCGCGGCATGGAGGGAGGCTACAACTTTCTCGATGGTCTCGCAGGCGTGGACGCCTGCTCGATGATGAACCGCTTCTACGAGCACTTTGAGATACTCAAGCTCAACGAAAAGCCGAACTTCTTCGTCACGCACACCGATATGCCCTTCAAGGTGGAGGATTACACCATCCGCCAGTATGTCAAGCAGATGCGCATCCGCCTGCTCGACGTGATGGAAAAGAGCTATGGGATCGACACGTCCGATGCCGCCATCCGCAAGGCGGTGGAGGAGCACAACGAGGTCTGCCGCATCATCAGCGAGATCGGCGAGATGCGCAAGCTCGATAATGCTCCCATTACAGGCTACGAGTTCCACGTTCTCAACCTTGTCACCTACTGCTGCCCGAAGTACCTGATCCTGCCCAAGCTGCGCGAAACGCTGGAGGAGATCAAGACCCGCGAGGTGGATGCAAAGCCGTGGTACCGCGCCCGCGTTTCCATCGTCGGCAGCGAGATCGACGATCCCAGCCTGACGAAGATGATCGAGGACGTTGGCGCGTTCGTCGTGTCCGACCGTTATTGCTTTGGCTCCACGCCGGGGCGCGAGGTCATCGAGCTGAACGACCAGGAGGATGCGCTTACGCAGATCTGCCGCCACTGTATGCAGGTGTCCGAGTGCGCGCGCTATATTGCCGATGATAAAGTCGCGCAGCGCCGCGCCACGGCGGATCGTCTGGCGCGCGAGTTCCGTGCCGACGGTATCATTTACGAGCAGATGAAGTTCTGCGATTACTGGGGCTTCGAGCGCGCGCTCGTCAGCCACATCATGAACGAGGAAATGGGCTGGCCCGTGCTGTCGATCGACCGCCCGTACAATGCCCGATCCTCCGGCCAGCTCCGCACGCGCTTCCAGGCGTTCGTGGAGTCGCTTGAGATCAAACGTATCCAGAAAGAGGGAGGGAAGAAGTAATGGCAAAGCAGAAATATCCCAATCCCGCGATTTGGCGTCATAAGGACAACATGGACTGGAAGGCGCAGGGGGAGAACCTCAAGGAGGTCGCCTCCATCGCCGTCGATCTCTTCAAGGAGACCGACTGGTCTGCCTTCAAGGCGCACCAGCTCAGCAATCTGAAGGATACCGGCGCGCGTCTGCGCAGCGAGGCGAAGGCGATCGCAGGCATGAGCAATGCCGAGCGCTGGGACCTGCTCGTCAACGGCGAAAAGCAGCTCGGCAAGCTCTACCGCAGCGGCGCGATGGCGACGGTGCGCCGCGAGTGGCGCGGTGTCGGCTCCACGGCGATGGACTTCTACTACTGGTGCAGGATGTGGGGGATGCTGCTGGGTACATTCTCCAGAGACCTTGTTCCCGCGCTCAACAGCGTGCTCTATTACCGCTGGATGATGTCGTATCTGTGCTGCGTTGGTTTCCTGGATAAGAACACGCTCGGCCAGCGCGGCAGCGCGCTGCGCATGAGCCACCTGATGATCTACGATATCTTCCGCTATGTTGCCGAGAATCTTGTCATCATGGCCAAGTGCGACCGCAGGAACGGAAACAGCGAGAGCCTGAACAAAAAGGTCGTCCTTTTTGATGAAATGACCATGGGTCAGATCATGGCCGGCTTCCCCGACCTCGTCGGCGTGCCGTACCAGCTCTTCCCGGTGTTCCTTGTGTCCGAGATCGACCAGCTCACCTGCGTGCCCTACATCGACGCGGTCGAGTCCTTCGGCCTGCCTGCCGATACCTGCCCCGTCCCCTCGAGCGAGTGCGGCGCGCTGGTGCTCGACGCGCTGCCCCACATGGGCAAGTGCTTTATCTCCTCCTCCATGCCGTGCGACGGCTCGACGATGGCGTCGGAGTATATGTCCCGCCGCTTCCCCGACCTGCCGGTGTTCCACCTCACGTTCCCCGTGCGCTACGAGTACGAGGAAACGGTGTCCGACGCGGCGGAGGACATCAGGCACTGCATCAGGTTTATCGAGGAGCAGACCGGTGCAAAGTGGAACTGGGACGCCTACTTCTCTGCCATGAAGCGCTTCAATCGTGAGACGAGCTTCGAGCTGCAGAAGTGGGAGGTCAACCAGACCCGCTATCCGCAGATCATCGGTCCTGCCTACGAGCTGTTCCGCAAGTGGAACTACGAGATGGACGGCGGCAGCGACCCGCGCGTGATGAAGACCTTTGAAAAGGTCAACAAGATCATGCTCAAGGCCTATGAAAAGAAGGAAGAGGCCTGGCGCGGCAAGATGAAGTATCGCGGTATCGTTTGGTCCTGCCCGGCGCACTACTACGCAAACTTCTCCAACTGGATCGCCAACTGCTGGGGCGTTGACATTCTGGTCGAGATGGAGAGCCTTAACTTTACACGCCCCCTTGAAACTGAGGATCAGGGCAGAGCGCTCGAGGATCTCGCCCGCCTGTACGAGCGCATGGTCATGCGCCGCCACACCAACGGCGGCTATCAGAACGTCGTCAACGAGCTGTGGCGCCAGTGCGAGATCTGGAAGGTCGATCTGATCATCATGTATCAGAATGTGGCCTGCAAGAATATGGCGACGCTCCAGGGCATTCTTGATGAGCAGGCGCGCCAGAAGGGTTACCATATGATCTGGATCGAGCATGATCTGATGGACCCGCGCACCGTGTCCCGCAAGACCATGCGCGGCAAGGTCAATGAATATATGCGCACCGTCATGAAGGCGGAGCCTGTCGATCCGACGCTTGTCGAATTCGATGATGAAAACGCAATGTGATTCTGAATCTATAATTTATACAATACATTTGGGGGAAAATAACTATGAAGTATTTCGGCGGCTGTGACGTAGGCTCCACTTACACCAAGGCAGTGATCCTC
Organism: Oscillospiraceae bacterium UBA4632; assembly: GCA_002405995.1. Classification (GTDB taxonomy): domain Bacteria; phylum Bacillota; class Clostridia; order Oscillospirales; family Oscillospiraceae; genus Hominicoprocola. The sequence goes on along the minus strand of DHMW01000031.1, from coordinate 21,707 downwards.
GACGAGACCGGCAAGATCGTTGCCGACACCACCCTGCGCTCCAAGATCAACTCCGAGGTCAGCGCGACGCTGGCGATGGAGGAGGTCTGCAAGAAGGCGGGACTGAACGATTCCAAGGACCTCACGTATCTGATCGGCACGGGCTACGGCCGCAACAAGGTCCCGTTTGCCGATGAGAATATCTCCGAGATCTCCTGCCACGCCATGGGCGTGCACATCACCAATCCCGATGTCAAGGCGATCATCGATATCGGCGGTCAGGACGTTAAGGGCATCTCCATCGACACTGACGGTACGGTGAAGAACTTTGCCATGAACGACAAGTGCGCCGCCGGTACCGGCCGCTTCTATGAGGCGATGGCCCGCTCGTTTGAGATGACCCTGCCCGAGTTTTCCAAGCTCTCCCTGAACGCGAAGAACGTTATCCCCATCACCGCCCAGTGCACCGTCTTTGCTGAGAGCGAGGTCATCACGCTTGTCGGCGAGGGTAAGCCCATGGACGAGATCGCAGCCGGCATCCAGATGGCTGTCGCCAAGCGCTGCTTCGTCATGGCAAAGAAGGCCGGCGCGGTGGACGCCATCACGCTCACCGGCGGCTGCGCCAAGAACGACGGCCTGAAGCAGGCGATCGAGCGCGTGCTCAAGCTCAAGGTCGTCGAGCTCAAGACCGACCCGCAGCTCATGGGCGCGCTCGGCGCTGCTGAGTATGCCCGTCAGAAGGGGCTTGCCAAGGCGTAAGAACGACTGCGGCACAATAACTGACAGGCAAAACTGCTTTACGGCGCGCCGGACACGGCGCACCGGATGGAGGAACAAATGGATAAGATTTTCAAGGTCATTCTCAAGCTCGCGTCGCTGCTGTCCGTGATCGTCGGCGTGCTGTTCGTTGTGTACTTCTGGAATCTCGACCAGAAGCTCATGAGCTGGGTCTACATCCAGGTCAACCGCATCCACGACCGCAAGAACGTGGATATCAGATTCTGACAGATGGAGCTTTACAACGCATTGATCCGCGGGGTGCGCACCATGATCGGCGATGCGCCGCCCCAGCGGTGGGACTACCGCGAGGCCGACGCCTGGACCGACAGCGGCGAGAGCGAGCTCGTCATGCTGCGCGACGCAGCGTTCGAGCTGGGTGGCTCCGGCAATCCGTCGGCAAATTTCACCTGCGCCACGAGCAGCGAGGACCTCGTCCCGCGTGACGAGATCCTGCTCTATGGCAGGGATCTGCCGCAGCTGACGGGGGATGTGTCCTTCGCGCGCCTGGTTTTTTTGCAGGTGGACGAGGTCCTCGGCGAGGACGACGAGGCGACGTTCCAGGCGATCCGCGACATGGAGTTTGTCAAGTATCACGTCTTTCCCAAGGGCTACATGGTGCGCATCTCCAGCGAGAGCAACCGCGAGCAGGTGCGCGTCAGCCGCGACGCGCTGCGCGGAGGCGTCAGCTTTCGCCGCATCGGCGCGAGCTACATCCGCGCCTATCACAAAAACCCGCATGTCAAGCGCGTGCAGGTGGTCTTTCTGACCGGCCATCCCGCCATTGCAGACCTGGCGCAGGCAGCGAAGAAGGTGGACGACATCACAAAGACACTGACACACATTCTGGAGGGCCTGCCGACCGACTGCGGCTCCTGCACGCTCAAGCCCATCTGCGATGAGGTCGAGGGCATGCGCGAGATGCACTTCGGCAAGGCGAGGCAGCAGAAGCAATAAACGGATATGCAAAAACGGAGTCCAAAGGACTCCGTTTTTTCCTGCCTCGCGTCCTTGCGCCGGCGGGGAGAATGTGTTAATATCATATTGTCAATTTCGGGCGCTTCCGGCGTCCGTTCTTGCAATTTGGAGGAGGATCGTATGGACAGACAGAGAAAAGCGGATATGATGCTGGTGCTTGCCACCGCCTTTTGGGGCGCTTCCACCTGCCTGACGGCCATCTGCCTGCGCGAGCTGCAGCCGCTGACGCTCAATGCCTTCCGATTTCTGACGGCGTTTCTCGTGCTGGGCGCCGTGTTCCATAAGCGCATCGCGCGCGCGAGCCGCGAGACGCTGAAATACAGCCTGCTTGTGGGGCTGTCGCTTGTGATGGTTTATGTCGGCGCGACCTACGGCGTGCTGTACACCTCTGTGTCCAACGCGGGTTTCATCGGCGCGATGACCGTGCTGTTTACGCCGGTGTTTGAATTTATCCTCTACCGCAAAAGACCGGAGAAGAGGTTTTCCTTTTCGCTGCTGCTGTGCTTGATCGGCATCGCGCTGCTGACGCTGAATGAAACGCTCCAGCCCGCGCTGGGCGATATTATCTGCCTGCTGGTGCCGACGTTTTATGCCATCGATCTGATGCTGACAGAGAAGGCCGTCTCAAAGCCGGAGGTCGATCCCATCGCCCTCGGCGTGTGTGAGCTGATCGTTGTCGGCGCCGTGATGCTGACGCTTTCGCTTTTCATCGAAACGCCCTGCCTGCCAACCACGCCGGCGGTCTGGGCATCGGCGCTGTTTCTCGGCATTTTCTGCTCGGGCATCTGCTTCATCATCCAGAGCGTTGAGCAGCGCTTCACCACCGCGAACCATGCGGGGTTGATCTTCACGCTGGAGCCGGTGTTCTCTGCGTTCTTTGCGTTCTTCCTGCTGGGCGAGCGCCTCGGCGTCAGGGGCTATATCGGCGCGGCACTGATGCTTGTGAGCCTTGTGATAATGGAGCTGGATCTGCCGGCGCTGTTCAAAAGAGATGGAAAGAAGGGCGGAAACGCCCCTGGCAAAAGAAAAGAGGAGCCTTATGACGACCTTTGAGAAGGTTTATGCCGCGGTGCGGCTCATCCCACGCGGCAGCGTGGCGACCTACGGGCAGATCGCTGCGGCACTCGGCAATCCGCGCCTTTCGCGCGTGGTGGGCTATGCGCTGCACTGCAATCCGGAGCCGGGGGTGATCCCGTGCCACCGCGTTGTCAAGCGCGACGGGGAGGTGTCGAGCGCCTTTGCCTTCGGCGGCGCGAACCGGCAGGTGGAGCTGCTCAAGGCGGAGGGGGTCGGCTTTGTCGATGACAGCCACGTCGATATGCCGCATTGCTGCGTGCGCGCTCTGCCGCTGATCCTGGAGTGACTGTGCCTGCGGATTTTTTTAACAAAGCGGGAATACCGCAAAGGAAAGCAGCTTTAAGGGAGAGAAGTGCTCCCGCATACGGAAAGCCCTGTGGGAGGATGCTCCCACAGGGCTTTTCACACAGGGACACGCAGCGCTTACTTCATGTCGTAGGGCTGCTCAAGCGGGTTCTTGCGCTCGATCTTGTCGTAGTGCTTGCACAGGAACGGCTCGACCACGTAGTAGAGGAGCTTACCGTCCAGATCAAAGTAAAAGACTGCGAACAGGATGGCGTAGATCGGGGCGAGGATCGCGGCGAGCTTCCCGAGCACCTTGGCAAGGATCTTGAAAAGCTTCCACAGCAGCCCCAGCGTTCTGCCGAGAAGCCGGCAGGCGCAGCAGCCCTTGCGCTCTTTGCGGATACGTTTCATAGTGGCGTTCCTCCTTTACCAGCTGTCGCTGTCGTCAAAGTCGAGCAGGGAGGGGTCGATCGGCTCTTCCTGCATGACGGTGGTCATGTAATCGTTGATGATGCGGCGGATCTCTGCGCGGGAGACGGTGCGCTTGTCGGGCAGCGCGTGCGGCATCCAGATGGCGTGGATGTTGCGCTTGCGGAACTCGTCCTCAAAAAGCCCGTGTACGCCCTGCATGCCCTTGCATTGGAGCTGGTCGTACATCATGACCATGTCGCAGTTGAAGCGCTCCATATTTTCCCACAGCTCGAAGATATGGTGCATGCCGCCGACAGCCATGCGGCGCATGGGCGCCCACTCGTGGTAGCGCGCCATGTCCTCGAGCGTATGCTCGTAGCTGTCGGTGCGCAGGGTCATGTCGAACATCAGCGAGTCCATGTTGATGACCGTGTTGAGCCCCCAGCAGTTGTAGGCCCAGGTGCACCAGTTGGAGTAGTAGAGCGGCGCGCAGGACCATGCGATCACGCGGTGGCGCGTCAGCGGGAACGTGTCGATCTTCTGCTCCACGCACTTGTAGAGGATCTTGCTCACGTGCTTGTCCACCTCGTGCCAGATGGGAAGGTCGCCGTACTGGGACTGGTAGATGCGGTAGAGCGCCTGCGACACGCCGTTGATGGGATAGGAATTCGTCTTGGCGGCAACGTCCCACTTCTCCCACTCGAAGCGCTGCAGCTCGTTCTGGCTCTCAAGCTTTTTGCACAGCTGCTCGTAGTCGAACGGTACGCCGGTCTGCTCTTCGATGAACTTCCACGCCTCCTCGATCTCCTTCTGGCAGTGCTTCTGCACCAGCGGATCGTCGAACTGCATCGGCTGCGGCATGGCGAACAGCGGCTTGTTGATGAGCCAGTCCTGAATGATGGAGGTCGCCACGCTGCCGTCGCACGCCTCGTTCGAGGTGATGACCGCCTTGTAGTAGTCGGGCATATCGTCCAGCACGAACAGGCCTGCCTCTGCCTGGCACATCGGGCAGGGATCGCCGGGAAGACCGATGGATTGGATGGCGTCGATGTAGTTGAGCACCGTGTGGTTGTTGACATGGCAGGTGACGAAGTAGGGAACCATTTGCAGCGGGACGTTCTCTACCTCCTTGCTGAACGGGTAGAAGATGCCGCCCCAGACGGTCTCGTCGTGCGCCATGGTCTTGTCATGGCGTGCGCGCGCCTTTTCGCCGTTGAGCGTCAGGTCGTTGTGGAACATCTGCATGAACTGGTGGATCGTGGCATTGACCATGCCGCGGTAATGCCATGGGCAGGCGCGCAGCGCCTCGCCGCGCAGGCCCTCCATGCCGCGGTCGAACCAGTGCATGACCGTGAGGTAGGTCTGCCCCATCCAGCGGTAGCGCCATACGCCCTTGAGGAACACCGGCAGACCGCCGTATTTGTTGATATCCATTACCATATGGGCGTAGTTATACAACCACACCATATGGAAGTAGTAGAATGTGTCTTTCACGCCGCGCCATTCGCGGTGCTTGTAAAGCCCGGTTTTGGGGATATAGAGCTCGCCCAGGCGGCGCTCGCCGTCCGGCTTGCCGTACCAGAAGTCGCGCGCGAGCTTTTTATAATCCACCGTGACGGAGGACTTTTTCTCCTGCTTTTTCGATTCCGGCTTTTTGAACGCGGGCAGCTTGAAGTTGAACTTAGCCATTTTTCTTACCCTCCTGCAGCTTCTTGATCTCAACGCTCTCGACAAACGCCTGGAAGCGGGTGCGGAGCTGGCCGGATGCGGAGTTGATGTATTCCTTTTCGATCGAGCACACGGGCAGCCCGAAGTCGCGCTGAAGGACGACCGTGTCGATCACGCGCTCATAGCTCCAGTATTCGCAGAACTTGTTGGAAGCCACGATCACGCCGTCTGCGTGATATTCTTTCGCAAGGTCGGCGATAAACTGCTTGCGGCGGCGCATCTCCGCCTGCTCCATAAAGCGCGTGCAGTTGCTGTTGAGCAGGTAGTGCCGCGCGATGGCGCGCAGCGGCGTTTCACCCTCGCGGATCTCGATCGGCTCGCGCGCTTCGACCGCGCCGTAGCAGAAGCGGTCGGCAACGACGAGCGCACCGCAGCTTTCGATGAGCTGGATGAAGCCGGGGTCGTCGTTCTCGCTGCCGGCGAGCACGACCTTGCAGCGGTAGGCGGGCTTGGCGTCCGGCTCGCGGGTCTTGAGCTCCTCGAGCGTCTCGCGCAGCTTGTCGATGATCAGGTACTTCGGGCAGACCATCGTCACCAGCGTGATGACGTGGAACTCATAGCCCGTGATGGTGGGCCGGTCGAGCTTGCGGAAGTCGCCGATGGCGCGCACAAGGCGGCAGATCTCGTTGTGCTCCTCGATGCTCTTGAGAATGGCCTCGTCCGAGGTGTCCACACCGTAATTGTTGTGCAGGAAGTCGAGCACGTGCGCCTGCAGCTGCGCTTCGTAGTGGTCGATGCTGTTCTCGGTTTTTTTGAAGGGGACGTCCGTGAATTCGCACTTGAAGCGCGGATTGTTGATGACGCCGGGCATGCGCTGCAAATGCTCCTGAAAGCGGCAGGTGACGGTGCAGGTCTCGGTGGCGAGCTGCGCATCAAGATAGTTGAAGCCGCCCTCGAGCGCGCGCTCAAAGAGGCAGCGCCCATAGTGGCAGGTGCGCGCGGACATGTAGTAGGTCGCCATGTCCGGCGAGGAGCAGCGCGGCGCGCGCAGACGCGAGGAGAAGCAGCCGGGCAGATCCAGCAGGACCTCGGGCATGAAGTAGCAGGTGTAGCCCAGCGCCAGCCTGCCCTCGTCCCTGGCCTGCTTGACCAGGTCGTTGTTCGCCTCTTGCAGGAGATTTTCGAAGTAGATCAGATGCTTGAGATCTCGCATAGGAAGTATCCTCCCGGTGTGTTATTTCGCAAGGGGGCCGCGGCGTCTCGCAAAGCGGGCTGCGCAAAGAGACGCAGTCTCTGTACAATTCACCATATTACGGCAATTTTACCAGTCTGCACAAAAAATGTCAATCAATTGTTCACAGATTCGTCACATTTTTTTGACGGGAAAGCGCGAAAAAAGGCGCCTCGCGGAAGCGGGGCGCCTTTGCGCTCTCACAGAAAGCGGCACAGCAGGATGGGCAGAAAGACTGCGGGCACGTAGTTCATCACCTTGAGCTTCGTCAGCCCCAGCATATTGAGCGACAAACCAAGGATCAGGATCGAGCCGACGCATTTCATCTCAAGGATGACCTCCGTGGTGAGATACGGCTCAATGAACGACGCGCCGAGCGCGATCAGCCCCTGATACAGCAGTACCGGCAGCGCCGAAAGCGCCACGCCGATGCCCATGGCGGAGGAATAGACGATGGAGGTGATGCCGTCAAGCGTGGCTTTGGCGTAGAGCGTGGAGTGATCCTGCGTCAGGCCGGAGTCCAGCGCACCCATGATCGCCATCGCGCCCACGCAGAAAAGGAGCGAAGCGGAGACGAAGCCCTCAGAAAGCGAGGACCTTGCCTGTCTGCCGCCGAATTTACGCTCCACCCATTCGCCCAGCTGGTGCACGCGGTCATCAAGGCGCAGCCACTCGCCGATGAGCGCGCCGAGCACGATGGACAGGATGGCGGCGAGCGTATTTTCCCCCGCGAGCATCCCGTCTGCACCGATGTAGAACACGCAAAGCGCAACGCCCTTTTCCACAGCGGCGCTGAGGCGCTCTGGGATGAACCGGCCGAGCAGCATGCCGGCAGCGCTGCCGGCAAGGATCGCGGCGGCATTGACGAGTGTACCGGTCAGGATCATTGCGCCGCACCGTCCTTTCGATAGCCCGCAAGCGTGAGGATCACATCGCCCGCCATCATCAGCCCCGCGCAGCCCGGCACCCAGGTGAGGCTCGCCGGAACGCTGCGGCGGCCCGGCGGGGGAGCCTCCAGTGCTTCGGGCGCGGCGGGCAGCTCGGGGGAGAAGATCACGCGCAGGTGCTTCACGCCGCGTGCGCGCAGCTCTTTGCGCATCACACGCGCGAGCGAGCAGTTGTAGGTCTTGGAGATGTCGTCGATGCGCAGCAGCGCCGGGTCGGTCTTGTTGCCGGTGCCCAGCGCGGAAAGGATGGGGATGCCGCGCGCGAGCGCGGTCTCGATGAGGTCGAGCTTGCTCGACACCGTGTCGATCGCGTCAATGATGTAGTCGTAGCGCGCGGAGAAAAAATCCTCGCGGTGCGCCGCGTCATAGCGCGCGCAGATGGGGTGGAGCACAAGATCGGGGTTGATGTCGCGGCAGCGCGCGGCGACGGCATCGGTCTTGCTTGTCCCGACGGTGGAGTGCAGCGCCTCGAGCTGGCGGTTGAGGTTCGTGGGGCTGACGGTATCGTCGTCGATGAGCGTCAGCTCGCCGATGCCGGAGCGCGCCAGCGCCTCAACGGCGTAGCTGCCGACGCCGCCCAGCCCGAACACCGCCACATGGCTGCGCCGGAGCCGCGCCATCGCGTCCGCGCCGAGGAGCATCTGCGTGCGTAAAAACTGATTGTCCATAGCGTTATCCTCTAAGATCAGGTCACAGAAAGGGAAAGCTGCCGGCTGATGGCCGGCAGCTTTTTTGCAGTCAAACAGGAAGGGCTCAGCCGACGTACTTCATGCCGTCAAGCTGCTCAGCCTCAACGCCGTCGGTGATGCCGGCGTACCATTCATCGTAGGCGTCGTTCTTGAGATCGAGGTCAGCCTTGTAGTACCAGTAGGGCTGGGGGTTGGTCTCGACGAAGTACATAACGTGGAAGCCGTTGCTGGATTCGACGATGCCTGTGTCGCCGCTCTGGCGCGCGGGGTCAAAGCACCAGTCCTCAAAGGAAGCGACCATCTGTCCCTTGTAGATGTTGGAATACAGGCCGCCATTGCTGGCGCTGCCGGAATCGGTGGAGTTGGCTGCGGCAAGCGCAGCAAAGGCATCCTCGGTCTTTTCGCCCTCGTTGAACTGCTTGAGCAGGTCGTTTGCCGTGTCCTCATCGGCGACGAGGATGTGGCGGACGGAGACGGAGTGATAGTCGTTGCGGCTGCGGGAGTGGAAGAGCACGGCATAGTAGCCGGTGTCGCTGTAGGCGGCCACGGTGGTGTCGCCCTCCTGACGCGCGTCGTCAAATGCCCAGGTCATCATCTCGGAGCTGCCGTTCGAGGCATTGGCGATGTGGTTGTAGGAGCCTTCCATGTCCTCGCCGATGGCGTCGAACGCCTCGCCGGCGGCATAGCGCTCCAGTGCGGTCTCAGCCTTCTGCTTTGCCTCCTCAACGGCGGCAGCCTTTTCCTCGTCGGTCGCATCGTCGGCGGCGCTGGAAGTGAAGAGGATATACTCAATGTCGGCGCTCTGATAGCTCTTGGGGTCGGCGTCGTAGGCGGCCTGGACCTCGGCGTCCGTGAATTCGAGGGTGGAGGAGTAGTCGTTGGAGTACGCCTCGGCGAGCGCGATCATGCGGACATTGCGCTCAAGGACCTTGCTGTTGACCAGCGGACCGCAGACCATTCTGATGTACTGCGCGCGGGTATAGTTGGATGCGGCGGCATAGGTGTCGATGTCGTCATAGGTCTGCTCGACGGACTGCTCGACATACTCGCTGCCGTCAAAGCCCTCGGCCTCTGCCTTCTGCGCCAGCAGCGCATAGGATTTCAGGCTGGTGATCGCCTGGTCGAGGAAGTAGTCGTACCAGGTGCCGCCGTCGGTGACGACGCAGTCCTGCTCATCGAGCGGCTTGGAGGTGTCCAGGCCGTACAGGCTCAGGTACGCGGAGTTTTTGTTGACAAAGCTGCTGTAGCCCGTGTAGAAGAAGTAATCCACATCGGCGGCGGTGTAGGTCTCGGTGCCGATGGTGACCGCGTCGGCATTGCGCTCGATCACCTTGGAGTTGGCGACGATGACGACAGCGGCAACGGCAACGAAAGCGACGGCAACGGCGATATAAAGGATGCTGCTGCGGCGCGCCTTCGCCTTTTCCTCCTGCTCGCGCTTGGCCTTGGGGTCAACGCAGCCGCTGGCAAGCTGCTCCTGACGGGCTTTTTTTTCTCTGGATGCACTCATTTGTTTGTTCAGTCCTCTCAGTTAATGGGGTGATTGCGCGGGAAATCCCGATTATTATAACGAAAAGCTTGCAGAAATGCAATGACAAAATTGTGAAGATTCGCGTTACTTTGTGCCGAAGATGCGGTCGCCCGCGTCGCCGAGACCGGGGACGATGTAGCCATGCTCGTTGAGATGATCGTCGAGCGCGCCGGCGTAGATGTTGACGTCGGGGAACTTCTCCTGCACGGCGCGGATGCCCTCGGGCGCGGCGACGAGCACCATGAGCGTGATATGCTTGCAGCCGCGCTTGACCATCTCGCCGATCGCCTCGCACGCCGAGCCGCCGGTGGCGAGCATCGGGTCAACGATCAGCACGTCGCGCTCGGCCACGTCCTTGGGCATCTTGCAGAAGTAGGGGTGCGGCTCGAGCGTTTCCTCGTCGCGGTACATGCCGATGTGGCCCACGCGGGCGGAGGG
>DHMW01000031.1:1513-11572 GCA_002405995.1 Oscillospiraceae bacterium UBA4632 | reverse complement strand
AGAGTGGGAGCGTCCATCTCGCAGATGGGGGTCTTGATGTGCTTGGTGGTCAGCGGGAGGTCGCGCGTTGCCTCATAGGTGATGAGCATGCCGATCTCGGACACAAGCTCGCGAAAATCCTTGACGCTGGTGTTCTCATCGCGCATGATAGTCAGCTTGTGGGCGACGAGGGGGTGGTTCATGATGTGTACTTTGTCGTTGAATTTGGCTTCCATTGCTTTGACCTCCGTTAATGTAGTGATGTATGTGAATGTTATTTGCTCACCGGTTTGCCTTCCCGCTCCGGAGCCGCTCCGCCTGCGCAGGGCGGAGGTAGACGGGAAGGAGCGCCTGCGCGTCCGCCGCCTCGCCGCGCGCGCAGGCGCGCCCAGCGGCAAGGCCGACGCCCACGGCGTTCTGATAGAGGAGCGCGCCCGGCGCAAGCGCGCACTTCACGCCGTGCTCCGCCAAATAGCGGCTGCACAGCACGCCGCCGTCGCCCAGCACCGTGATGCGCCGTGTCTCCTCCGCGAGCTCGTGCGCAAGCTCCTCCAGCGCGACCGCGCGGTCGGGGCAAAGGCGCGTCAGCACGCCGCCCTTCGCTTCAAAGACGGCGTTGTAGATCTGGCTGCGCCGCGCGTCCATCGCGCCGACGATCAGCCCGTCGATATGGGAGACGTTTTCCGCCATCGCCTCCAGCGTCGAAACGCCGAGGCACGGCTTGTCCGCCGCCCAGGCGAGCCCCTTGACCGCCGCGATGCCGATGCGAAGCCCTGTGAACGAGCCGGGACCGGCGGCGACGGCGATGGCATCCATACCGTCAAGCGTCAGATCGGCGTTTTTGAGCATCGCATCCACCATCGGCAGCAGCGTCCTGCTGTGCGTCAGCCCCGTGCACTGCCAGGAGGAGGCGAGGGGGGCGCCATTTTCCACAACGGCGCAGGAGACGCTCTTCGCCGAGGTTTCCAGAGCGAGAATTTTCATGCGAATCTGCCTCCTGTGACCGTGATGACGCGCGAATCCTCACCCTCCTTGCCGCGCGCGATATCGACAAGGATCGTGCCATCCGGCAGCGCGTCGGAGACGCGCTCGCTCCACTCCACGGCGCATATGCCGCCGCGGGCAAGATAATCGTCCCAGCCGATGTCAAAGAGCTCCTCCGACGAGCCGAGACGGTACATATCAAAATGAAAAAGCGGCGTCTTGCCATCGTATTCGTTCACAATGGTGAACGTGGGGCTGGTGACGCGCCCGCGGCAGCCGAGACCGCGCGCAAGACCGCGTGTGAAGGCGGTCTTGCCCATGCCGAGCGTACCGGTGAAGGCGAGCACGTCGCCGGGGCGCAGCTCACGCGCGAGCGCTTCGCCGAAGCGCTCGGTCTCCTCCGTGCTGTGCGACAAAAACTGCATTTCTTCGCCTCCTGACCCCATTCCCACCCATATTAACGTACAGTATAACACAATGCGCATCGCTTTACAATTCCTTTTCTCGGGATTTAGGGGAAAAGTGCGTTTACAGCCGAACAGAAATGTGCTACAATACATCGGAGTCTTAGTGCGGAAGGAGCGTGAAGGCATGGGGCGGGTCAAAGGCTTTCTGAGCGACGTGGTGCGCCAGTCCGACCTTGTGCTGCTGGCGCTGTGCACCGCGTCCACGCTCTACGGGATGGTGCTCATCGCCAGCGCCACGAATTTCCGCAACACCTTCAAGTATGTTGCGGTCCAGGGCGTGGGGCTGCTTCTCGGCATCCTGCTGTACTTCTTTCTTTCGGCGGTGGATGTGGGGGAGCTGAGCAAAAAGTGGAAGTGGCTGCTTGCGTTCAACCTTGGCTTCATCCTGCTGCTGCGCACGCCCTTCGGGCTGACGCGCAACGGCAACCGGGCCTGGCTCGGCGTGAACGACATCGGCGAAAGGCTTGGCATAGCCGTTCTGGAGAATTTTCCCATCACTGTCCAGCCCGCCGAGATCGTGAAGATCACGTTTATCATCCTGCTGGCGCGCCAGCTTTCGCTGCTTGCGGAAAAGCGCGATCTCACACGCTTTACGAACGTGGTCCAGCCCACGGCGCACGCGGCGTTCATGTTCGCGTTTTACTATGCGATCTCGAAGGACGCGGGCAGCGGGCTTGTCTACCTGTTCGTCTTTGTGTGCATGGCGTTTGCCGCGGGCTTTGCCCTGCGGTGGATATTCCTCGGGCTTGGCGGCGCGGCAGGTGGCTTCCTTGCAGCGTGGCATCTCGGACTGCTGCGCGGGGACTGGTACGACCGCATCAAGGTCATCCTGGACCACAGCTATCAGCCAGATAAAAAGGGCTGGCAGCAGACGCGCGGGATGCTCGCCCTCGGCTCGGGAAAGCTGACGGGGCAGGGGCTGTTCAACGGGACACAGACGCAGTCGCCCTACAAGTCGAGCCTTCCGGAGCGGCAGACGGATTTCATCTTCTGCGTCTGCGGCGAGGAGCTGGGCTTTATCGGCTGCCTGCTCGTCATCATCCTGCTGCTGGCGATCATCGTCCGCTGCCTGATCGTTGCGCGCGAAGCGCCGACGCGGATGGAAGGCCTTGTGTGCGTCGGCATGGCGGGCATGCTGATTTTCCAGACTGTTGCAAACCTCGGCATGTGCTTATTTCTGCTGCCGGTCATCGGTCTGACGCTTCCGTTTTTCAGCTATGGCGGCTCGTCCATTGTCACCATCTTTGCGGCGATGGGCGTGGTGTCGGGCATCAAGAAGCGATCGCGGCCGGAGTGGCTCATAAACTGACGTTTCAAAAGGGTGGATTCTCTTTTAAGAGAATCCACCCTTTTGAGATTATCGGAGAGATGGCAAGCCGTCTCTCCGATAAAATTGCACTCCGCTTCGTGCCTTGCCGCCCGTAGGGCGGCTGCGACACGCGCGGAGCGATAAGAGTTTTTTGGCACGCGCACCCCCAGGGGGACTTCTCTTGCCGCTTTGCGGCAATTCACCTTTTTCCGTCAAAAAAACGATTCGAATTGATTTGCGCCGTGCGCGGCGCCTGGGCAGTCGCCCGCAGCTTTGCTGCTTTACGGGTGCCGCGTACCCCTTACGGACAAAAGCCTGCGGCGCTTTTAATCCCGTTCGCTTTTTTCGCCGCTGATGGAGTTTTCGCTCACACCGTAGGCGATCACGCTGCGGCCGAATTTTCTGCGCAGCGCGTCCATCGTGAATTCGACGGCCTCCTGCTTTTCCAGCTGCACATCATCATCCGCGCCGAGCAGGTCAAGCTGGCGGAAGGATTGCGCCTCGCCGCTGAGGTGCAGCGCCGTGACGGACAGCAGCCGGATGGGATCGGGCGCCTTCCACAGCTCCCGGACCAAGCGGAGCGCGGTGTCGTTGATCTCGCGCATCAGGTGCGTGCTGTGGGGCAGCGTCGTTTGGCGCGAAAAGACCTGAAAGCGGCTGTTTTTGATGCCGACCTGCACGCCGCCGCAGTAAAGCCCCTGCCGCCGCAGGCGCATCGCCACGCTGTCGGAGAGCAGCGAGATGCCGCTGCGCACCTCGTCCCAGCGTGTCAGGTCGCGTCGGAACGTCGTTGAGTTGCCGACGGATTTGACCGGCTCGCGCGCAAGCGCGCCGCGCACGGGGGAGCTGTCGAGCCCGTTGGCATAGCGGCAGAGCTGAACGCCCAGCCTGCCCATCAGCGTTTCCAGCATTTCCTCGCTGCATTGACTCAGCTCGCCGATCGTGCGCACGCCATAGCGTCCGAGGATCTCCTGTGCGCTGCGCCCGACGTACAGAAGGTCGCCCACCGGCAGGGGAAAGACGATCTCCCGCCAGTTTTCGCGCGCGATGATCGTGGTAGCGTCCGGCTTTTTATAGTCGCTGCCGAGCTTGGCAAACACCTTGTTGAACGATACGCCGACCGAGATCGTCAGTCCCAGCTCGCGCCGGATGCGCTCGCGCAGCGTGTCGGCCAAAGCCTTGGCGTCGCCGCCGAAGAGGTGGAGGGAGTGCGTCACATCGAGCCAGCTCTCGTCGATGCCGAACGGCTCGACAAGGTCGGTATACTCGCCGTAAATGGCGTTGATCCTTTCGGAATAGGCGGCGTACAGCTCGTGGTGCGGCGGCAGCAGCACGAGGTCGGGGCACTTTTTCTTCGCCGCGTAGATCGTCTCCGCCGTCTTGACACCGCAGCGCTTTGCCGGCTCGTTCTTGGCTAAGATGATGCCGTGGCGTTCCGTCGGGTCGCCGCAGACTGCGACGGGAAGTTGGCGCAGGTCGGGGCGGCTCAAAAGTTCGCAGGAGGCGTAAAAGCAGTTGCAGTCGCAGTGCAGAATGATGCGGTCCATCGCGTTCACCTCGCTTCACGGACAGTGTACCACAGAATGCGGAATAGAACAAGTGTTTGAAAACAAAAAGTGCTCACCATTTGGTAAGCACTTTTTGGGAAGTATTGCGTCAATTTTCCCGCACGCTGTACAGCGCGGCGCCGATGGCGGTGGCAAAGGTTGCGTTCTCGGGGATGATGAACTCCACGCCGTAGAGCTTTTCAAAAAGATCGAAGGTTTTGCGCGCGGGGGGAAGCATCGTCAGCGCGCCCGTGAGCACGACCGTGTTTGTTCCGCAGCACTTGCACGCCAGCACCGACATTGTGCCGATGGACTGCAGAACAAGGTTCACGATGCCGAGCATCTTGTCCGACGGCGTCGCATCCTCGGCGAGCTTGGCGAAGTTGGCGGCCGTTGCCTCGGGCGGCAGATTGCCCACCTGCTCGCGAGATAGGTCGCCGACCGTCAGGTCGATGTGGTCCAGGTCGCCGTCCTGGCACAGCTTGCGGATCAGCGCGTACTGGTGCACGCCTGTCGTCAGCGAGCTCAGGCCTGCGAGCGTGCCGCCGCCCACGCCGCTGCCGATGAGGTGGCGCACCTCCTCGCCTTTGTTTGCCCAGAGAAAAGAGGTACCCGTTCCCATGCTCACGACCACCGCGTGTTCCTTTCCGGAGAGCGCCAGGCCGCCCGTGCCGACAGACGGGAATTCCGCGACCTTGATGGTCTTTACGCCGTAAATGCCGCTGTCCACATACGATGCGCCGACGCCCGTGAGGGCGATGTGGCGGATATCGGAGAGCTGAAGACCGTGCGTGGCAAGAAAGTTGCCCATCGCGCCGTAGAGCGAGGTCAGCGGGTCCTCCGCCTTCACGCGGAGCATTCCGATGACGGAAAGCTCCGGAGAAAGCCCGACGATCTTTGTGCTCGAGCCGCCGATATCGATCCCTAAGATAACACCCATGGTAAGATGCCCCGTTTCTCTGTTTTGCGGCGCGCAGACGCGCGCTGAGTCCCTTTATCATAGGGGACAGGGCGGGGAAAGTCAAGCCGAAAAACAGGAAATGCCGCAAAAGCCTTGCTTTATCGGCGTCTGGGGGCTATAATACAGCTATCACAAGGCGCGGCACGACCCGCGCCGCGATACTATGAGGTGAATATGAAGACCGACCAGAAGCTGAATATGACCATGCTCTGCGACTTTTATGAGCTGACCATGGGCAATGGTTACTTGAAAGCCGGATTTCAGGATCGCATCACTTATTTTGACGTTTACTTCCGTTCCGTGCCAGACGGCGGCGGCTATGCCATCGCGGCAGGTCTCGATCAGCTGATCGACTACATCGAGGATCTGCACTTTGACGCGCAGGATATCGACTATCTGCGCGGGAGGGGCATCTTCTGCGAGGAGTTCCTTGACTATCTTGCCAATTTCCGCTTCAGCGGCGACATTTACGCCGTGCCGGAGGGCACGCCGGTCTTTCCCAAGGAGCCGATGGTCGTCGTGCGTGCGCCCGCGATCGAGGCGCAGTTGCTCGAGACCTTTGCGCTGCTGACCGTCAACCACCAGAGCCTGATCGCCACGAAGGCAAACCGCATCGTCCGTGCCGCCAGGGGCCGTGCGGTGATGGAGTTCGGCTCCCGCCGCGCACAGGGCTCCGCCGCCGCCATCGACGGCGCGCGCGCCGCCTACATCGCCGGCTGCTGCGGCACGGCCTGCACGATCTCCGACCAGCTCTACGGCACGCCCGCACTCGGCACGATGGCGCACGCCTGGGTGCAGATGTTCGACAGCGAGTACGAAGCATTTGCCGCTTATTGCAGATACTATCCTCATAACGCCGTGCTGCTGGTCGATACCTACAATACGCTCAAATCCGGCATTCCGAACGCCATTCGTGCTTTTAACGATGTACTCAAGCCGCTTGGCATCAAAAAGTGCGGCATCCGCCTGGACAGCGGCGATATTGCATATCTTTCGCGCAAGGCGCGCAAAATGCTCGACGAGGCGGGGTGGACGGAATGCACCATCACGGTCTCCAACTCGCTCGACGAGTATCTTATCCAGGATCTCTGGATGCAGGATGCGAAGATCGACGCCTTCGGCGTCGGCGAGCGCCTGATCACTGCCAAGAGCGAGCCGGTCTTTGGCTGCGTGTACAAGCTTGTCGCGATAGAGGACAAGGACGGCAGCGTCGTTCCCAAGATCAAGATCAGCGAGAATGTCGGCAAGATCACGACCCCGCACTTTAAGAAGCTCTACCGCTTCTACGGGCGCGACACCGGCAAGGCGATCGCCGACTATCTCTGCGTGTACGACGAGACGGTGGACGACAGCCGGAACATTGAGATCTTCGACCCAGATGCCACGTGGAAGCGCAAGGAGGTCTACGACTTCGAAGCGCGCGAGCTGCTCGTGCCTATCTACAAGCAGGGCAAGCTCGTCTACAAGCGCCCCGGCATCGAGGAGATCAGAAAATACTGCGCCGAGCAGGTCGATACGCTCTGGGACGAGGTCAAGCGCTTTGACAACCCGCATAACTATTATGTTGATCTTTCGCAGAAGCTTTACGATATCAAAACGCGGCTGCTGAACGAGAAGAACGACTGAACGCTGCGGCTTTCGCGCACCGGGATGCAGACGGAGAAAGGGAGGACGCTGTGAGCAGACTGCACATTCAGCAAAAAGGGGAGCGGCGGATCTCCGCGGCGCTGCGCATCGCGCTGGTCGTGGTGCTGGTGCTGGCGCAGATCCTGCTTGTGGTGCTGCTCTCCCATTTTCTGGAGGAATACATGGCGCTGGCATACGGCGTGCTGCAGATCGGCGCGCTGTTTGCTGCGATCCACATTTATAATATGCCGGGCGACCTTTCCTACAAGCTCGGCTGGTTCATCCTGATCCTCAGCGTGCCGGTCGTTGGGCTGATCCTGTGGTTCCTGTGGGGCGGGGCGGCGCAGAAGCGCCACCTGCCGCAGACCGCGCAGCGCCCGGTTCCCGAGCCGGAGAGCGCGCTCATGCGCAGCGAGCTGTGTGCCGACAAGCTCGCACGGCAGCTGCCGCTGTGGTCGCGCACGGCGAACTATCTGCGCCGCCGCGACTTCCTGCTCTACCAGAACACGCGCGTGACCTACTTCCCGGAGGGAGCGCTGCTGCTGCAGGATATTCTTGACCGCATCAGGGCGGCGGAGCGCTTCGTGTTCCTTGAGTATTTTATTCTTGCCGAGGGGCGGCTGTGGGATGAGCTGGAGCGGCTGCTGTGCGAAAAGGCACGCACCGGCGTGGAGGTCAAGATCATCTTCGACGATTTTGGCAACATCAAGCGCTTCTCCGGCGAGACGATCGACCGCCTGCGCGGCGCCGGCGCGGAGGTGCTTGTTTTCAACCCCGTGCACGAGTATGTCAACCGCCTGTACTTCAACTACCGCGACCACCGCAAGATCGCATGCATCGACGGCGGCATTGCCTATACCGGCGGAGTGAACATCGCCGATGAATACGCCAACCTCATCGACCGCTTTGGCTACTGGAAGGATACCGGCGTGCGGCTTGAGGGAGAGGGCGCCTGGGGCTTGACGTCGCAGTTTATCCAAATGTGCGTGAATCTCGGCGGCGTGATGCACAATGAGCACGACTACTACCGCCCGCATGAAGCGGTCCGGGCGGAGGGCTTCTGTCAGCCGTTTGCCGACGGGCCGCAGAACAATCCGGACAATCCTGCGGAGGATGTGTTCGTTCAGATGATCTCCGGCGCAAGGCGGTTTCTCTATATCACAACGCCGTATTTCATCCCGGATGATACCATCATGCGGGCGCTCTGCATCGCCGGAGACGGCGGCGTGGATGTGCGGCTGATGATGCCGGGCACGCCGGATCACTGGTATGCCGACTTCGTGGCAGAGTCCTACTTCGGCGAGCTGCTGGCGCATAACGTCAGGATTTACCGTTATACGCCGGGCTTCCTGCACAGTAAGAGCGTGATGGTGGACAGGGAGGCGGCGTTTGTCGGCTCGGTCAATATGGACTACCGGAGCTTTGAGCTGCATTTTGAGTGCGGCGTGATGATGTATGGCGCGCCGATGATCGAGGCGCTGTTGGAGGATATGGACCATATCGTGGAGCAGAGCCATCTTGTCACGATGGAGGAGTGGGAGCACCGCAGCTGGCTGCGCCGCGTGTTCGAGCCTTTTCTGCGCCTGTTTGCGATCTGGATGTGAAAAAGAGGGCGTCCGCCGGGCACTGCGCCGGCGGACGCTTTTTCTCCTCTGCCGCCCGCTTTTGCAGGATTTGCTTTTTTGCTTTTTTTGCAAAATTTCCTCTTGACAAATCCGGCTGCTTCGCTATAATAGTGTTTGTTCGCTGAGCGAAACAACGAACATAGCGGGATTGTGTAATGGTAGCACAGCGGACTCTGACTCCGTATGTGAGGGTTCGAATCCTTCTCCCGCTGCCACTGAGAAGTCTGAAACCGTAAGGTTTTGGACTTCTTTTTTTCTGTTTGACCCTTTATCTGACCCTTTAACCGTTTTGCAGCTTCTTTCCACAGATGGTGTGCTGCATATAGGCTTCCATTCGATTTGCACTGTCCTGTTTCATCTTCTCCGAAACGTGACCGTATACGTCCAAAGTGAATGCCGCTGTCGCGTGACCAAGATTGGATTGCACTGTTTTTACATCATCACCATTTTGAAGGCACAAGACCGCGTAAGTGTGACGCAAACTGTGCACATTTGCCTTTTCCGCTCCGATCTGTTTTGCAATTTTCTTGAAGTGAGCATACACCGTTTGCGGGCAGTAATGATTGCCAAATTCCGTTGTGAAGACGAACCAAGTTTTTTGTTCTTCCGTAGAGCGCCATCCACGCCACGCAGGGCCGGCTTTCATACGTTGCTGTACTTGTTCTTTTTTCTGATCTTTCAACATATTCATCAGCATCGGTGGTGGTGTCAGCAAGCGCTCTTTATCATTTTTTAAGGGAGCGAATGTGTAGCCGCCCGCCTTTTTGGTGCGTTTCAAGAGTTGATGATAAATGCGAATCGTACCGCGGTCAAAATCGATACAGTCCCATGTCAGGCCAATCGCTTCCGACTCTCTTACTCCGCTGAAGAGTATGAATTTCAAAATGGCACGATAGCTGTCCTGTTCGACCAACACTGAAAACTGTTGAATTTGCTTGTCGGAAAGAGTCTCAATTTCTTTTTGCTCTTTGCGTGGGAGAGTGGTCAACTGTGCCGGATTCGAGCGGATCATTTCATTCCACACTGCTTGATTCAGTGCTTTGCTGAGGACACCGTGCACATTGCGGATGGTCTTTGCTGACAGCGATTTTTCACCGTCTTCGCCTCGATAAAGTCGGTTATACAGGGTTTGGATCATGTGCGGCTTCAGGTCAGACAATCGGTATTTGCCTATGTACGGAATGATGTGATATTTACAGGCGATTTTGTAATTCCGTATTGTACCGTATTTTTTATCGCCCATGTATTCGTCCAGCCAGATATTAAGCCATTGTTCGAGTGTTGTCTTATCCTGTGGGATATACGTTCCGCTGTCAATCTCTGCGGTGATCGCCGTGAGCTTTTGTCTTACCTCCTTCTGCGTCTTGCCGTAGACGGATTTTTGGATCTGCTTTCCCGTTCCGGGATTAATACCAAGGGTATAGCGTGCCTCCCAGCGTCCATCAGGGCGTTGGCGGATCGTGCCGCCTCCCTTGGCTCCTTTTGTTTTTCGCGTTGTCAATGAAACCTCCTGTTCTTCTGAGATCATAAAACGGCCAGTCAGTCCGTTGTTTTATCGCTG
>DHMW01000031.1:1239-1469 GCA_002405995.1 Oscillospiraceae bacterium UBA4632 | reverse complement strand
TTGTTTTATCGCTGCTTGTCGCTATCGAGCCACGCCACGAAGTTCTCAAGGGACAGCCTACCCGCTACGCAGGCGTCACGCTTTTCCCGCGCCTCTGCCGCC
Organism: Oscillospiraceae bacterium UBA4632; assembly: GCA_002405995.1. Taxonomy (GTDB): domain Bacteria; phylum Bacillota; class Clostridia; order Oscillospirales; family Oscillospiraceae; genus Hominicoprocola. The sequence goes on along the minus strand of DHMW01000031.1, from coordinate 1,367 downwards.
CATTTATCAAACTCCTCGCGCGTCATCAAACCGTAGCGGATGCGGGCGTTGTGCGCCTTGTAGGAGCGCTTGTACTCCTTGATAGCAGGCTCGCTGAAAATTTTCTTCTCGTACAGCCGGACGGAGCC
>DHMW01000031.1:0-1110 GCA_002405995.1 Oscillospiraceae bacterium UBA4632 | reverse complement strand
CTTGCCGCAGAATTTGCATGTGCGGAAGCGGAGATTCATGTCTAAATAGCGGCAGAGCAGGAAACAGATCAGGTCGCTCACGCTCTCCGTGTTCAGCACCTCTGCTGTAATTGCTGTCGGTTCGGAAAATGTTCCAAAATTCAGTAGATCGTCGTAGGGATAGGGAACATTGCCGCCGGAATAGACGGCCTCCAAATACAGTCTGCCATACGAGAGCCGCGGGAAATTGTCCGTATCTGCACCCTGCTTTTCAAGGTACGCTTTCCGCATATCGCCATTATCTTCAGACTCCAGCACGCAATGGGCAATGGTCTTCAGCTTCGGCTGCCATGCGCGGTATTCCTCCATCATGCGCTCGATCTCGTCCGCATTGAGAGCTTTGCTGTTTTCGGCATCGATCTCTAACCGCTCCAAGGCGGCGGCCAGCGGCACATAGAGCGGGTTATCGTTGAGCCAGAGCTTGGATAGGTCAAATAACCCTCGCAGAGCTTGCTCACGCTCTTTCCCAGCGTTATATGCGTCTATGTGCGCTCTGACTGTGCGCAGATCGCTGTCAAAGTGCTTTAAGTCATCATAGAGGAAGTCCGTGATTGCGGAGCCGAGTGGCACAGACTTGTGCCAGAGCGGAGAGTAGGGGAATTTTCCCGCCTTGTCCGCGGTGCGCAGCTCGAAATATTCCGATTTCTTATCCGTATATGCCGCTGCCCACAATTTCTGATATGGGTGCGGATAGCTTTTCCCTGGGATCATAGGAGTCCTCCTAAATAGACTGATAACATAATTACAAAAAGAATCTATTGACAAATATTGTGCCGATAGATATACTGCAATCAATAGGCGACTTAACGATGATAATATATATCAAGAAGTCTATTATGTCAAGAACAATTTTTGAAGGAGGTCTTACATGAACAAGAACTACGAAAATCTGCCTGCGGTGCTGAACGCCAATCAGCTCGCGGAGGCGCTGGGCATCTCACGTGCGGGAGCGTATCAGCTCCTCAACACGGGGACCTTTCCCACACTGCGCATCGGCAAGCGACTGCTTGTGCCGAAGGACAAGCTCATCGACTGGATCGAGCAGAATACGGGAGGTGGGAATGGCAACTG
>DHMW01000042.1:57454-57964 GCA_002405995.1 Oscillospiraceae bacterium UBA4632 | reverse complement strand
TCTATCTTAATTTTTTTGTTAACGAAGTAAATTTATCATTTCGCGCTTTCGCGCGGAATTTGCGCTTTTAGTTTGCCACTTTCACAATGGCAAATCTCAAAACCTTGCCGCCCAGCGTGAAGCCCTGCTGCAAAACCTCGACCACGGTGTTTTCCCCGCAGCTCTCGTCCTCCACATGCATCACGGCGTTGTGCTTTTCAGGGTCAAAGGGCTTTCCCACGGCGTCCATCGTTTCCACGCCGAGCTTTTTGAGGCTCTCCTTGAACTGGTTGAACACCATCTCAAGTCCCTTGCGGTGGGGCGACTCCTCGTCGCCGTACTGCGCGATGCCGCGCTCCAGATTGTCGTAAACGCCCAGCAGCGCCTTGATCGTGTCGATCTTCGCATCGGCGTAAAGGCTTTCCTTTTCCTTTGCCGTGCGCTTGCGGTAGTTGTCGTACTCGGCGGCAAGGCGCAGGTATTTGTCCTGCTCGGCGGCCAGCGCAGCGGCAAGGCCCTCCATCTTCTCCA
>DHMW01000042.1:25520-57406 GCA_002405995.1 Oscillospiraceae bacterium UBA4632 | reverse complement strand
CTTCTCCATCTGCTCGCGCGTGAGGGTGAATACCTCCTGCTCCTCGGGCACATCCGCAGTCTTTGCTGCGTCCGCCTTCGGCGTCTCCGCCGTCTCAGGCGCTTTGTTCACGTCCTGCTCCGGCGTGCTTCCCGCCGCGTTCTGCCTGTCTTTCTTACCCATTGCTTACTCCTTATCTTCTTCCTTCGGCGGCAGCTCGTTTTTGCCGAACATCCGCGTCAGGCTGTCTGCAAAATAACTCAGCCGTGCCGTCACGGTGGCGTAATCCATTCTTGTCGGGCCGACCACGCCGACCAGGCCGCGCATCCCATCGCCAATGTCGTAGCTGGCGACGACCACGCTCGTTTCTTTGAGCGCTTCGTTCACGTTTTCCGGCCCGATGAGGATCTTGAGCGGCGCGCCGTCGTCCGGCACGGGAAGCTCCTCCTTGTTGTCCACAAGAAACGTTACCAGCTCGTGCGCCTTGTCCACGTCGCGGTATTCGGGCATTTTCAGGATCTGGCTCGCGCCCGCCGTTTCCACGCTGCGCTGCGCGCTCTGCTCGAGCACGCCGATCGCATATTCGACCGCCTTGGACACCACAAGGAACAGCTCGGGCGAAAGCTGCTCGGAAAGGCTCATCAGCCTTGCGCTCATCTCATCGGCGCTCCGGCCGGTGAAGTGCGTGTTGAGCAATTCCTTGATGTCCGCAAGCCGCCGGCTGTCGAACGGCAGGTCCGAGCGCTGGAGCTGGCTTTTCACGCGGTTATCCTCGCCCATCAGCACAACGATAAAGCTCATTTCATCGACCGCGATGAGCTCAAAGCGCTTGACGCTCGTCTCGCGCCGCCCGCCCGTCACGCTGTACACGGGGTAGTTGACGATGCTCGACACCATCTGCCCCGCCCTGGCGATCACGCTGTCCGTCCCGCCGAGCTTGCTTTTGAGCTGCTCGTTGATCTCCTCCGCTTCTGTTTCAGAGACCTCGCGCTTTTCCATCAGCTCGTTGACGTACAGCCGATAGCCTTTGGGGGACGGTACCCGCCCGGCGGATGTGTGCGGCTGCTCAAGGTAGCCCATCTCGACCAGGTCCGCAAGCTCGTTGCGGATGGTCGCCGAGCTCACCGAGCCGCCCATCTCCTCAGCCAGCGCCTTGGAGCCGACCGGCTCAGCCGCGGCGATGTAGTCCTCGACAACGCGCTTGAGAATCTGCTTTTTGCGCTCGGTCAAGCCCATACGCCGCGCCCCCTTCGTAGCTTTAGCACTCCTTTCCTCCGAGTGCTAAACGCAGTGTACCACCGCGCCTCCATATTGTCAATAGCTCCCACTGTAAACAGTTTGTGAACTACGAAAAAAGCGGCATTTCCGCTTTCGGAGGCGCAAAAAAGAGGAACGCTCGCGCGTTCCTCTTTTTGGGGGAGCATTTATTCCGCCTTGGGCGCTTCCGCAGCCTTGGCGGCTTCGGCGGCTGCCTTGGCGGCAGCGGCCTTGCGCTCGGCGGCAGCCTTCTGCGCAGCCTTGAACTTCTCCTTCTCCTCGGGGGTCGGGACCGGCTCGATGGCATTGCGCGGGCAGGCCTTGGCGCACATGGTGCAGTTCCTGCACTTGCTGTAGTCGATCACGGCCACGTTGTTCACAACGTGGATGGCGTCGAACTTGCAGGTGCGCTCGCACAGACCGCAGGCGATGCAGGAGTTGGCGCACACCTTCGTGACGGCGGGGCCCTTCTCCTTGTTCGCGCAGTTGACGAACACCTTCTGCTTGTACGGCACCTCGACGATCAGCTTGCGCGGGCAGGCCTCGCGGCAGGCGCCGCAGTCGGTGCACTTTTCCTTATCGACCTCGGCGACGCCCTTGTCGTTGATGTGGATCGCATCGAACTGGCAGGCGGCAACGCAGGTGCCGAAGCCCAGGCAGCCGAACGCACAGGCGGTGGGGCCGCCCGCGACCTTCGTCGCGGCAAGGCAGTCGTGCAGGCCGACGTATTCAAAGCTCTTCACAGCAGCGTCGCCGCCGTTGCAGATCACATGTGCGACCTGCTTTTCGCCGCTGGGCGCTTCCAGGCCCATGATGGCGGCGATCTTCGCGGCGCCCTCTGCGCCCGCGGGAGCGCAGGCGTTGACGGGAGCCTTACCGGCAAGGATCGCCTCGGCGCAGCCCGCGCAGCCGGGATAGCCGCAGCCGCCGCAGTTGGCGCCGGCGAGGCACTCCTGGATCTTGGGCAGACGCTCATCGACCTTGACCTCAAACACCTTGGCGGCGACGGACAGGATCAGGCCGAAGATCACAGCGATCACGCCCAGCACGAGGACGGCAAATAAAACGTTCATCATACTTCAGTTCCCTCCTTACATAGGCCACACCTGCAGACCCGAGAAGCCCATGAAAGCAAGGGCGATCAGGCCTGCGGTGATCAGCGCGATGGGGAAGCCCTCAAACGCCTTGGGATAGTCGGCAAACTGCACGCGCTCGCGGATGGTGGAAAACAGGAAGATCGCCAGCAGGAAGCCAAGGCCGCCGGTGATGCCGTAAACCACGGACTCGATGAAGTTATAGTCGCTCTGCACGTTGAGCAGCACCACGCCGAGCACGGCGCAGTTGGTGGTGATCAGCGGCAGGTACACGCCCAGCGCCGTATAGAGCGTCGGCATGGACTTTTTGAGGAACATCTCGATAAACTGCACGAGACCGGCGATGACGAGGATGAACGCAACGGTCTGCATGTAGCCCAGCCCCAGCTTGACAAGGACGATATTCACGCCGTAGCAGAACGCAGAGGCAAGGCCCATAACGAACGTAACGGCGAGGCCCATGCCGACGGCCGTGTCGCTCTTCTTGGAAACGCCGAGGAACGGGCAGATGCCGAGGAACTGCGAGAAGATGAAGTTATTCGTCAGGATCGCGCCGAGGGAAATAGCAAGCAGCTTTGTCACAGTCATTTTTACTTACCCTCCTCTTCTTTCTTCTCCGCGTTCTTCTTTTCGCTCCTGGCAAGCGCCCACTGCATCACGGCGATCAGCGTGCCGAGGCACAGGAAGCCGCCGACAGGCAGCGTGAGCATCCCGGCGGGAACGTAGGAAGCCGGCATCACCTGGAAGCCCAGCAGCGTGCCCGCGCCGAACAGCTCGCGGAACGCGCACATGACGATCAGCACCAGCGTGTAGCCGATGCCCTGGCAGATGCCGTCCACCGCGGAGGCGGCGACGGAGTTCTTGCTGGCAAAGGCCTCGGCGCGGCCGAGGATGATGCAGTTGACGACGATCAGCGGGATGAACACGCCAAGGCTGTTGGCGATATCCGGCAGGAACGCCTGCAGGCACAGGTCAACGATGGTCACAAAGCCCGCGATGACGACGATGTAGCACGCGATACGCACTTCGTTGGGGATGATCTTGCGCAGCGCGGAGATAAAAATGTTGGAAAGCGTCAGAATGATGAGAACGGAGATGCCCATGCCGACGCCGTTGGAGATGCTGGTGGTGATCGCCATGGTGGAGCACATACCCAGCAGCTGGACCAGAACGGGGTTTTGGGTGATCAGACCGTCTTTAAGCTGTTTCTTGAAATTCATTGATCGTTCCCCCTTTCTCAGTTCATGGCCTCGGCGGCGGCCAGCGCGGCGTTGACGCCCTTGGTCACGCCCTTGGTGGAGACCGTCGCGCCGGTCACGGCGTCGATGTTCTGCTTGACGGCGAGCGTGCCCGCGCCGGACTTGCCGACGAACTGGTCGAGCGCGCCGGTGCCGGCGGAGGTCGCTTCATTGTCCATGACCTTGGAGCCGATGCCGGAGGTCTCGGAATTGCTGACGATGGAAACGCCCGTGACGGCAAGGTCGGCGTCCACGCCGACGATCATCACGATGTTGCCCTGAGAGCCGCTGGCGGTGACCTTGAAGGCATAGCCCGCATTCTCGCCGCCGACGAGGATCTCATACATCTCCGTCAGCTTGCCGCCCTGCTCGTTCGCCGCGTCGATGACCGCCTGCGGGATGTCCTCAACAGGGGGGAACTCGCAGTCAGCCGCAGAGACGACCTTGGCGAGCGCCGCCTCGGTCTTCTGGCGGGTGATCTCGGCGATCTTATCCTCGGTGAGCATATTGGTCAGCCCCAGCAGCAGCGCGACGACCAGTGAGATCGCCGTGAGCGTGCCGGCTACCCTGAAAATGAATTTGCCTTCGATCCTCATTTCTTTGCCGCCTCCTTCGCTGCTTTCTTGTCAACGCCGAAACGGGTGGGCTTGGTGTACTTGTCGATGAGCCAGGTGCAGCAGTTCATGATCAGGATGGAGTAGCACACGCCCTCGGGATAGGAGCCGAAGTAGCGGATGAACACCGTGATCAGACCGCAGCCGATGCCGAAGATGAGCTGACCCTTCTTCGTCACGGGGGAGGTGACATAGTCGGTCGCCATGAAGAACGCGCCGAGGAACAGGCCGCCGCCGAGCACGTTGTAGAGCATCCACGTCAACGCGTCGTTGCCGCGCGGGAAGAGGAACGTGAGCACGGCGACCGTGCCGATGTACGCCACGGGGATCTGCCAGGAGATGACCTTGCGGAGGATGAGGTAGATGCCGCCGATGAGCAGCATCATCGCGCTGATCTCACCCATCGAGCCGCCGATGTTGCCGACGAACATATCCCGCAGGGAAACCTGCGCGGTGATCTCGGCAAGGCCGCTTTCCTTCATCATGGTCAGCGGCGTGGCGGCGGTCGCCACATCGGCAGCTCCGCCGAACAGCGGCGCCTTCGCGGCAGAGTCGATCCAGTGCGTCATCTGGCTGGTGTAGCACGCCACGAGCGCGGCGCGCCCGGCGAGCGCGGGGTTGAGGAAGTTCTTGCCAAGCCCGCCGTAGAGCTGCTTGACAACAAAGATGGCGAAGAAGTTGCCGACGATCAGCATCCAGTACGGGAGCGTCACGGGGCAGACGAACGCCAGCAGCATACCGGTGACGACGGCGGACAGATCGCCGACCATCTGCGGCTTATGCAGCAGCTTGCGGTACAGCCACTCGAAGAACACAGCGGACGCCGCGGAGACGAGCACCGCGATCAGCATGCGGAAGCCGAAGTGCCACACGCCGAATGCGAGCGCCGGGCACAGCGCGATGATCACGTCGAGCATGATCGAGCGCGTATCCTCGTTGCTGCGGATATGGGGGTTGGAGGAAGCGATGAGCTTCAGACCTTTATAATCGTTCAACATCTCTTATGCCTCCTTCTTTGCTTCTTCGGCCGCCTTGGCGGCCTCTGCCGCGGCCTTTGCCTTGGCGGCGGCGTTCTTGACCAGCTGCTTGCCGGTCTTGAACGCGTGCGTCAGGTGCAGCCTGCCCGGGCAGATGTAGGAGCACGCGCCGCACTCGATGCAGTCCATCACGTGCGCGGCTTCCAGCTCTTCTACCATGTTCTTCTGCTCATACATATAGAGGTAGAGCGGCTCGAGGTGCATGGGGCACGCCTCGACGCAGCGGCCGCAGCGGATGCAGGTCGGATTGTCGGAGGTCTTGTTCTCGTCCGCCGCGAACGCCAGCACCGCGCCCGTGCCCTTGGCAACAGGGAAGTCGGCGGAGGCCTGCGCCATACCCATCATCGGGCCGCCGGCGATGAGCTTGAACGTCTCATCCTTCAGCCCGCCGCAGGCGTCGAACAGCAGGGAAACCGGGGTGCCGATCGGGCACTCGAGGTTCTTCGGCTCCACCACGCCGCTGCCGGACACGGTGACGACCTTGCGCACCACGGGCATCCCCTCTTTGATGGCGTGGTAGATGGCGATGGTGGTGTTGATGTTGAACACGGCGCAGCCGATGCTCGCGGGAAGGCCTCCCGGGGGCACCTGCTTGCCGGTGATGGCCTGGCAGAGCTGCTTTTCACCGCCCTGCGGGTACCGGCAGCGCAGCGACTCGACCACAACAGGGGCCTTCTGCCCGGCGATGACCTGATTCAGCGCGTCGATGCCGTTTTTCTTATTGTCCTCCACACCGATGACGACCTTGTCCACGCCGAACATCCTGGCAAGGTAGCAGCAGCCGCCGATGATCTCGTCGGGACGCTCGAGCATCGCGCGGTGGTCGCCGGTGATATACGGCTCGCATTCCGCGCCGTTGATGATCACGGTATCGACCTTGCCGATGCCGCTCGCGATCTTGACGTGGGTCGGGAACGTCGCGCCGCCCATGCCGACGATACCGGCCTGCTTGACCATCTCGACCATCTCGTCCACGCTCAGCGCGTCGGGGTCGGCGGGAGCCTTCACCTCTTCGCTCAGCTCGTCCTTGAAGTCGTTGTCGATCACGACGGACATGACCTTGCCGCCCATGGAATAGGGGCGCGGCTCCACCGCAGCGACCGTACCGGAAACGCTTGCGTGGATGGGAGCGCCGAGTCCCTTGAATTCGCCGATCTTCTGCCCAAGCTTGACATAGTCGCCCTTGGAGACCGTGGGGGTGCAGGGTGCGCCGAAGTGCATCGACATGGGGATGACCACCTGAGCAGGTGCAGCAAGCTGCTCGATGGCCTTTTCATTGGTGGCAGCCTTCATATCATTGGGATGAACGCCGCCAAAGAAAGCCTGTGCCATAGTCTTCACCTCATCTTTATACTGCCAGAGCAGTAGGGGTACTGCTCCATAATCGGATAGATTATACAACCTTTCGCCGCCAATGTCCAGAAAATATTCTTCCCAATGGATATTTTTCTGCCTGTTTTGGCATTTTCCACCATATTTTGCGGCGAAAGCGGCGGAAAGGCGCATACTTTGTTGTTTTTCGCCGCGGCGCGCCGCCGGCCGGCTTGACGCGCCGGCAGCCGGATGCTATACTGGTACCGGATTTCCCCGATTTTCTGTGCCGCAGCTTCCGCTTTTCCGGAAAGAAAGGAGCGTTCCCATGCCCATCTATCAGCTTGACCGCAGGGAGATCAAGGCCGAGGCCCGCGGGCTGATCCGCACCGGCTCGGTCAGCCCGGTCAAAATGACGCTGCTGCTGAGCGGCATCTCCGTTGTGCTGAGCCTGCTCGAATCCGCGGTGGACGCCGTCTCCGGCGGCGTGTTCACGGGCGGCTTTTCCGGCATTCCCGCCTTTTCCTCCGGCCCGGCGGGCTTTGTCCTGGCTTTTGTCAGCATCCTCGTCTCGCTCGTTTCGCAGGTGCTGAGCGCGGGCTACACCTGCTACTGCCTCGGCATCCACCGCCGCGAGCATATGCCGTATACCAGCCTGTTCGACGCCTTCTCGTTCGCGGGCAAGGTGATCCTGCTGACCATCGTGCAGGGCATTTTCGTCTTCCTGTGGTCGCTGCTGTTCGTCATCCCGGGCATCATCGCCTCCTACCGCTATGCCTTTGCCATGCTGGATCTGTGCCAAAATCCGGAGCTTGGCGTGATGGAGGCGCTGGATCTCAGCAAGCGGCAGACCCTCGGCTACAAGTGGCAGCTGTTCGTGCTCCAGCTCAGCTTCATCGGCTGGTCGCTGCTGGTGCTTGGTGCCTTTCTCGTCTACGAGCTGCTGATCGCCGCCCTCCTGCCCGACAGCTTCCCCGGCATCATGCTCGGCTCGCTGCTGCTGAGCGTGCTCGTCTTTGCAGCGCAGCTCTACCTCACGCCGTATATCGAGCTTTCCGTCTGCGGCTTTTATCTGCGCGCCACGGCGGCGCCCGAGGAGCCGCAGCTGCCGCACAGCGGCTGGAGCAGCGAAGGCTGAGCCTTTTCAAAAGTTCAGAGGGATGCCTCCCGCACGGGAGGCATCCCTCTGCATTTTTTCGTTCCCTTATCCTTCGGCGGCAGGACCTTCGCGCAGGATGTAGACCGTCTTTACGCCCAGCATCCTGCACAGCGCCGTCTTGAGCGCAAGGTCATCCCCGCTCTCGTACCACACGCACAGCGTCGTGCCGCCGCTCTTGTGATAGAGGTACGAGCTTTCGTACTGCGTGGAGCGGTGAAGGCTGGTGTTCTTCGTGTCGGCAAGCATCTGCTCAAGCTGCCCGTCCCCGAGCGCGGCGGACTCCTCGAGCACCACGCCCTTTTTATCCACCTTCTGTGCCAGCGGCTCCGCGCTCAGCAGCACGCTGCCGCCCTTGCCCGCCAGCACCGCCGCGGCGTAGACCTCCTCGAGCGCGGCGCGCGGGCTGACGGACTGCTCGCCCCTGCGCGCCGTCAGCGAGACGGAGAATACGCAGTCCGTCCCCGGCACGTCGAGCGCGCCCGGCTCGCCCTCGGTCACGATCCAGTGCGCGTCCCGGACGCTTACATCCGCGTGCAGCCGGTCGTAGGCGCGCAGCAGCACCGCCGCCGCCTGCTCGCGCGTGGCGGTCGCCTTCGGGTCAAAATTTTTGCTGTTCACGCCCGTCATGATGCCCATGCGGTAGGCGAGGGCGATGTAGCCGCGGTTGGTCGTGCAGTCGGCAAAGGGGCAGTTTTTGCCGATCTCCGCCGTCAGGCCGGCAAAGCCGGACGTGCCGCTCTGCGCCGGCTGCGCGTCCGCGTCGGCAAGGATGCCCGCCAGCACGCCGTAGCCCAGCGCGCGCACGGTCATCGCCGCCATCTCCTCGCGCGTGATCGCGTCCGTCGGGCGGCAGAGCCTGCTGTGGCCGGAGAATACGTCGTGCGCCGCCGCGGTCTCCACAGCGGCATAGTACCACTTCGCCGTGTTCTGATTATCGTCGAAGCTGCCCTTTTCGGGCGTGACGGTCTTCCAGCCCATCAGGCGGCACAGCGCCGCGGCGTAGGCGGCGCGCGTCATCTGCTGCTTCAGCCCGAATTTTCCGTTCCCGACGCCCTGCAAAAGTCCCAACTGCGTGCTGCGGCGCACGCTCTGCGCCGCCCAGTGCCCGTCCGGCACGTCGGAATAGCCCGAAACGTTCGCAGCGAAGGCGAGCGATGCCGTCATCGCCAGCGCCAGCAGCAGCGCCGCAAGGCGCGTGATCCAGTGTTTCATTTCCGTTTCTCCCTCTTTCGGCGGTCGTTGGGCAATATTGTAGCACAAAGACCGCCGCCGCGTCAAATTTCCTCTTTACGTTTCCGCGCATTTTTGGTAAAATAGTAGATTGAAATAATAGACTGAGGCAGTATGCCTTATGGGAAAGAGGGTGAGTGGTCCGTGAAATACGAGCGCTGGCAGATCCCCGCCGCGCCGGAGCATGCCGTAGAGGCGCTGATGGACGCGGGCTACCCGTATCTTGTTTCATCGGTGCTGGCCTCGCGCGGGATCACCGCGGGCGAGCAGGCGGCCGAGGCGCTGGAGCGCGAGCGCTCGCTCGTCTGGTCTCCCTTCCTGATGAAGGACATGGACAGGGCAGCTGCGCGCATCGGCGCGGCGCTGGAGCACGGCGAACGGATCGCCGTTTTTGGCGACTACGATGTGGACGGCATCACCTCCACCTGCCTGCTGACCGACTACCTCCGCTCCCGTGGGGCGGACGTGACCATGCACATCCCCCGCCGCATCGAGGAGGGCTACGGCCTTGGCTGCGACGCCATCCGCGCGCTGAGCGAGTCCGGCGTGACGCTGATCGTCACGGTGGACTGCGGCATCACGGGCGTGGATGAGACCGCCTACGCCAAAACGCTCGGCGTGGATCTTGTCATCACCGACCACCACGAGTGCAAGGAGCAGCTGCCCGATGCCTGCGCCGTCGTCGATCCCCACCGGCCGGACTGCCCGTACCCGTTCAAGCATCTTGCCGGGGTGGGCGTGGCGCTGGAGCTCGTGCTGGCGCTCGGCAAGGGGCGCGAGGACGCGCTGTTCGCGCGCTACTGCACGCTGGCCGCCATCGGCACCATCGCGGACGTGATGCGCATGGAGGGCGAAAACCGCACCATCGTGCAGTGCGGGCTTGAGGGCATCGACCGCAGCGACTTTACGGGGCTGCACGCGCTGCTGCGCGAGGCGGGGCTCACCTCGCGCCCCGTATCCTCCATCCAGATCGGCTTCGTGCTCGCCCCGCGCATCAACGCCGCCGGGCGCATGGGCCGCGCCGAGCTGGCCGCCGAGCTGCTGCTGACGGACGACCCCGTCCGCGCGGAAAAGCTTGCGCATGAGCTGTGCGAGCTCAACCGCGAGCGCCAGTGCGTGGAGCAGGACATTTTCCGCCGCGCCATCGAGCAGATAGAGGAGCTGCCCGAAAGCGAGCGCAGCGCGCTCGTGCTCTCCAGCGAGGACTGGCATCAGGGCGTGGTGGGCATCGTGGCGTCGCGCCTATCCGAAAAATTCTCCTGCCCGAGCTTTATGATCCACCTCTCCGGCGGCTCCGGCAAGGGCTCGTGCCGCAGCTACGGCGGCTTCAACCTCTTCAGCGCGCTCGAGGCGTGCTCGGACCTGCTCGTCAGCTTCGGCGGGCACGAGCTTGCCGCGGGCTTCACCATTGAGGAAAAGAACATTCCCGCCTTCCGCACGCGGATGAACCAGTATGTCCGCGCCCACACGGGCGAAAACGCGCCGGTCTCCTCGCTCGAGATCGATGTGGATCTGACGCGTCCCGCGCTCGTGTCGCTTTCGGAGGTGGAATCGCTCTCCCTGCTCGAGCCTTACGGCGCGGGCAACAACCGCCCGGTGTTCTGCCTGCGCGGCGCGACGCTCGAGAGCGTGCAGGGCGTGGGGCAGAACCGCCATCTCAAGGTCCGGCTGCAAAAAAGCCGCGTGAGCTTCGACGGCATCTTCTTTTCCACCACCAGCGGCGAGTGCGGCGTCAGCGCCGGGATGCGCGTGGACGCGGCGTTCTACCTCCAGATCAACGAGTTCCGCTCGCAGCGCTCCATCCAGCTTCAGCTGATCGATCTGCGCCCCTCGCTCGACCCCAGCGGGCGCGAGAACGAGGCGCTCACGCTCTGCCGCGCGCTGCTCGGCGGCGGCACGCTCTCCCCGCGCGACGCGGCGCGCGCGCTCCCCTCGCGCGACCAGTTCGTGCGCGCCTGGCGCATCCTGGAGCACGAGGTGGGGGCGGACGGCGTCAGCGAACCGATGCTGCCGCTGCTGCGGCGCCTGAGCGCGGAAATGGTCGGCGCGGAGACGTTCCTGCGCACGGCGATGTGCTTACAGGTCTTTGCCGAGCGCGGGCTGCTCGCCATCGAGCGCCGGGGCGAGCTGCTCTCGCTCCGTCTGACGGCGGAGGGCAAGAAGGTGGAGCTGGAGCAAAGCCCCTATCTCTCCGCGCTGCACGGCTTTCTTTCGTAAAGGAGATTCGCTATGACCCCACAGGAACAGGTAAAAAGCAATGCCGCGCCCGCCGCGGAGAGGACCGTGAAGGAGACCGGCGCGCAGGCGCAGCTCGTAACGGAGCAGTACGCCCATCTGGTGCAGACCGTCCGCGACTATAACCCCGGCGCGGACTTTGCGCAGATCGAGAAGGCGTTCTGCTACGCCGACGCCCACCACGACGGGCAGCTGCGCAAGGACGGCTCGCCGTTCATCACCCACCCGCTCGCCGTGGCGCAGATCATCGCCGAGGAGCTGCGCCTGGACTCGGAGTCCATCGAGGCGGCGCTGCTGCACGACTGCATCGAGGATACCGACGCGACCTACGACGAGATCGCACGGGAATTTTCCCCCGCCGTGGCCGACCTTGTGGAGGGCGTTTCCAAGCTCACGCGCGTGAAGTACGCCAGCAAGGAAGAAGAGCAGATGGAAAATCTGCGCAAGATGCTCATGGCGATGGCGAAGGACATCCGCGTCATCCTCATCAAGCTGGCCGACCGCACGCACAATATGCGCACCATGGAATACCAGACGGCGGAAAAGCAGCGCCAGAAATCGCTGGAAACGATGGAGATCTACGCGCCCATCGCCCACCGCCTCGGTATGCAGAAGATCAAGTGGGAGCTGGAGGACCTGTCGCTCAAATACCTCGACCCCGTGGGCTACGAGGAGATCACGCGCTCGCTCGAGGCAAAGCACGAGGAATACGAGTCCTTTATGGAGCGCGTGCAGGGTCAGATCGAATCGCGGCTGCAGGAGCTGCACGTGCCCTACCGCAAGGTCTACGGGCGCATGAAGCACCCCTACAGCATCTACCGCAAGATGTATGCCCAGAGCAAGACGATGGACGAGGTGCTGGATCTTTTCGCCTTCCGCGTCATCGTGGATACGGTGGCGGACTGCTACAACGTGCTCGGCATCATCCACGACCTTTACCGCCCCGTGCTGGGCCGCTTCAAGGACTATATCGGCACACCCAAGCCGAATATGTACCAGTCGCTGCACACCACCGTCATCGGCGCGGACGGCATCCCCTTCGAGGTGCAGATCCGCACGCAGGAGATGCACGAGATCGCCGAATACGGCGTGGCGGCGCACTGGAAGTACAAGCAGGGCATCTCCGGCAGCGCGAACGAGCACAACTACGAATGGGTGCGGCGCCTCCTTGAAAATCAGGAGAACACCGACGCCGAGGAGTTCGTCCACTCGCTCAAGGTCGATATGTTCGCCGACGAGGTGTTCGTTTTCTCCCCGCGCGGCGACGTGACGAACCTGCCCGCGGGCGCAACGCCCATCGACTTCGCCTATTCCATCCACTCCGCCATCGGCAACCGCATGACCGGCGCAAAGGTCAACGGGCGCATCGCGCCGCTCGATTACCAGCTGAAAAACGGCGACGTGGTGGAGATCCTGACATCGAAAAGCGCGCACGGCCCCAGCCGCGACTGGCTGAAGATCGCCAAATCGAGCGAAGCGCGCAGCAAGATCCGCCAGTGGTTCAAAAAGGAGCGCCGCGAGGAGAACATCATCAATGGCCGCATGTCGTTCGAGGCGGAGCTCCGCCACCTCGGCATCCCGATGAACGAGGTGCTCGGCACCGATATCGAGGCGACGCTGCTGAAAAAGACCTCGTTCGGCTCAATGGACGAGATGTACGCCGCCATCGGCTACGGCGGCTTCTCGGCGCAGAAGGCGGTCAACCGCATCCACGAGGAGATCGTCAAGCTCGAAAAGCAGCATCAGGCCGAGCGCGCCGCCACCGTGCCCGTGGACAATACGGGCGCAACGCGCCCCGCCGTGCCCAAGCGCGTCAAGAGCGAGCAGGGCATTGTGGTCGAGGGGCTGTCGAACTGCCTGGTGAAATTCTCCAAGTGCTGCACACCCGTGCCGGGCGACGCCATCATCGGCTATATCACGCGCGGCTACGGCGTATCCGTCCACCGCTGCGACTGCCCCAACGCCGCGCCCGAGCGCAGAAAGCCCGAGGAATACGGCCGCTGGATCAAGGTCAGCTGGGGCGCGGACGTGAAGGAGTCTTACCAGACCGCGCTCGATATCTACGCCAAGGACCGGCTCAACCTGGTGCTGGATGTTTCCGCCGTGCTGTCGAGCACGCAGACCCGCGTGGCGTCCCTCAACGCCACCACGACTGCCGACGGCTTTGCCGTCATCCATCTGAGCATCTACGTTTCCGACGCCGCGCACCTCGGCGCAGTGATGCGCCGCATCCATCAGATCAGCGGCGTGATGAAGGTGGACCGCCCCGCGGGGTGATTTCTGCTCCGCGCGGCGCGCGGAAAATACCCTCCCCCTTTGGGGACAAAAAGGAGAATTATCATGCGAGCAGTATTGACCAAGGTAAAGCACGCCTCCGTCACGATCGACGGGACCGTCAGGGGCCAGATCGGCAGGGGCTTTCTGATCCTGCTGGGCGTCGCGCCCGACGACACGGAAGAAAAATGCCGCAAAATGGCGGACAAGCTCTGCTCGCTGCGCATTTTTGACGACGAGAACGACAAGATCAACCTCTCGCTCGACGACGTCGGCGGCGAGCTTCTGGTCGTCTCGCAGTTCACGCTCTACGGCAACTGCCGCAAGGGCCGCCGTCCCGAATTTTTAAGCGCCGCGCGGCCGGAGATTGCCATCCCGATGTACGAAAAATTCGTGGCGATCTGCCGCGAAAAGGGCTACCGTGTCGAGACCGGCGAGTTCGGCGCATACATGGAGGTCGAATCGCTCAACGACGGGCCGTTCACGCTGATCGTGGACTCCGCCGATCTGGACGCACCGAAGAAGCAGTAAAGAAAGGGGTATCTCTCATGAAGGTCATCACCACCGTCGTCGGCTCTTTGCAAACGAATTGTTACCTGCTCATCGACGAGGAAACAAAGCTTGCCGCGCTCATCGACCCGGGCGACGAGGCGGAAAGACTGCTCGCGCTCGTCAAGAGCGAGGGCGTTACGCTCCAATACATCCTCCTGACGCACGGGCATCGCGACCACACGCTCGCCGTGCCCGCGCTCAAAAATGCGCTGCCGGACGCCGCCGTCTACATCGGCGAGGCCGACGCCCACTCCACCGGCATCTACCACTATCCGATGGCCGACCTTGTGCCCGGCCTCAAGTACTACGGCGAGGGCGATACGCTGCCGCTCGGCTCGCTCACGATCAAGGTCCTCGCCACGCCGGGGCACACGCTCGGCGGCGTGACGCTGCTCGTCGGCGACGCGATGTTTGCCGGCGACACGCTGTTCGCAGGCTCCATGGGCCGCACGGACCTGCCCGGCGGCAGCGATATGCAGATGCTTTCCTCGCTGCGCAGGCTCGGCGCGATCGAGGGCGGCTACACCGTCTACCCCGGTCACGGAGAAAAAACGACGCTCGCGCGTGAAAAGGCATATAACCCCTATCTCCGCCAGGCGATGCGGTAAAAGGAACGGTCTCACATGAAAGTTGAGCTCATTGGGCATGATGAAAAATACGCGGTGGAGCAGAGCCTGCTGACGCTCTTCCCCGGCGAAAAGCCGGTCTACGGCGCGGTGGACGAGGCGGCTGACCCCTGCTGGGCGCGCATCACGCTCAGCGAGGACGAGGAATCCGTGCAGGTGACGGCGGAGCTGGGGCAGGGCGGCAAAACGGCCGCCCACAGCTACGGCTATCCCCTCTCCGGCACGGACTATGAACGGGAGGGGCAGCGCCGCCACGCCATCGGCATCAGCTTTTTCGGCGCGGCGAAGGACCTGCTCGGCATCTCGCCCGCGTGGGGGAGCCTGACGGGCGTGCGCCCGGCAAAGGTCGCTCTCTCGCTGATCCGCGAGGGCGGCAAAAAGCGGGCGGAGAAGGAATTGCAGGAGCTCTACTGCGTCACGCCCCAGCGCGCCCGCCTCGCCATCGAGGCGGCGGACGCCGGCATCCGCGCCGCGGCGGAGCTGGAGCCGAACGACATCTCGCTCTATGTCGGCATTCCGTTCTGCCCGACACGGTGCGCGTATTGCAGCTTTGTGGCGCAGAGCGTCGAAAAGTCGTTCTCGCTCGTCGAGCCGTACCTGGAGGCGCTTTTCAGCGAGATCACCGCGGCGGGGCAGCTCGTGCGCGAGCTGGGGCTGAACGTCAAGTCGTTCTACATGGGCGGCGGCACGCCGACCACGCTGACCGCCGGCCAGATGGACCGCCTGCTCACAAAATTGGAGCAAAGCTTTGATTTCGGCAATCTCGCCGAGCTGACGATCGAGGCGGGCCGTCCCGACACGATCGACCCCGAAAAGCTGCGCGTGCTGCGCGCGCACAACACCACGCGCGTTTCCATCAACCCCCAGACGATGGAGGACAACGTCCTTGCCGCCATCGGCCGCCGCCACACGGCGGACGACATCCGCCGCGCGATGGAGCAGGTGCGCGCCGCAAACTTCCCGCACGTCAACATGGACCTGATCGCGGGTCTGCCCGAGGACACGCCCGAGGGCTTTGCGAGGAGCCTCGATGAGGTCATCTCGATGGGCGCGGACAACATCACGGTGCACACGCTGTCGCTCAAAAAGGGCAGCCGCATCATGCTCGAGGGCAGCCGTATCCCCGGCGCGGACGAGGTCGCGCAGATGCTGGACTATGCCGACCCCACGCTGCGTAAGAATGGTTTTGCCCCCTATTACCTCTACCGCCAGAAGTATATGTCCGGCAGCTTTGAAAATGTGGGCTGGACGAAGCCCAGCGGCACGGGTCTTTACAACATCTACATCATGGAAGAGCTGCACTCCATCCTCTCGCTCGGCGCGGGCGGCTCGACCAAGATGGTCGGCGGCGGGCAGATCCGCCGCGCGTTCAACGCCAAATACCCGCGTGAATACATCGACCGGCCGGAAAAGCGCCGCGCGAACCTGATGGACTTCGCCCGCTTTTACGCCGAGCAAGGAGAATAACGATGAACAAGACCGATTTCTTTACCGCCGACGCGGTCAAGCCGCACTTCACCTATGACGACTACTGTGAGAGCGCGGATATGATCGCCGCGCGTCTCGGCGATTTTCGCCCGGAGGTGCTGCTGGTGCTCGGCAGCGGGCTGGGCTTTCTCGGCGATCAGGTCGAAAATCCCGTCTACGTCAGCTACGCCGATATCCCGCACTTCCACGTCTCCACCGCCCCCGGTCACGAGGGGCGCTTCGTCTTCGGCACGCTGCGCGGCAGGCGCGCGGCGGTGATGCAGGGCAGGATGCACTGCTACGAGGGCTACACCATGGAGGACGCCGCCTACGCCGTGCGCGTTATCCGGCTGCTCGGCGCGAAGACGATGATCGTGACGAACGCCGCGGGCGCGGTGAACACCGATTATTCCGCTGGCGACCTGATGCTCATCTCCGACCACATCAAGCTCTTCGACTTCGGTCCGCTCTGGGGACCGAATATTGAGGAGTTCGGCACGCGCTTCCCCGATATGTCCAATGTCTACACGCCGCGCCTGCGCGCGCTTGCGAAAGAGGTCGCCAGGGAGCAGGGGCTCCCGCTGCGCGAGGGCGTCTATATGTACTTCCCCGGCCCGCAGTTCGAAACGCCCGCCGAGGTGCGCGCCGCGCGCGTGCTCGGCGCGGACGCGGTCGGCATGTCCACCGCGCCGGAGGCCATCGCCGCCGCGCACTGCGGGTATGATATCCTCGGCGTGACGCTGTGCGCCAACATGGCGGCAGGCGTGCTCGCCCAGCCGCTGTGCGGCGAGGAGGTCAACGAAATGGCCGAGCAGTCCGCCCCGCGCTTCTCGGCGCTGATCCTCGGCTGCCTCGAGCGGCTGTGATCCACCCTGCCCTTCAAATTTTCTGACAAAAGGTCGTATTTTCCTATGGCTACGGAAAAAAAGCAATCCTTTCTCGGCGGCGCCGCCGTGCTGGCGTTCGGCATCGTCGCGGTCAAGATCATCGGCGCGGTGTTCAAGATCCCGCTGCGCAACATCCTCGGCGAGGGCGGCAGCGCGGACTTTTCCAACGCCTACAATATCTACGCGACCATGCTGACCATCTCCACCGCCGGGCTGCCCGTGGCGCTGTCGAAGCTGGTGAGCGAGGCGTACGCCCGCGGGCGCACGCGGCAGGCGCAGCGCACGTTCCGCATCTCGCTGCTGGTCTTTCTGGTGCTGGGTCTTTTGTCGTTTGCGCTGATGTGGTGGGGCAACGAATATCTGGCAGGCCTTCTGAACAACACCCGCGCCGCTTACGGCATCCGCACGCTTGCGCCTGCGGTGGTATGCGTGGGCTGCCTGTCCGCCTTCCGCGGCTACGCGCAGGGGCGGCAGTATATGACGCCCACCGCCGTTTCGCAGATCCTGGAGGCGCTGTGCAAGCTCATCTTCGGCCTTGCGCTCTCGCTGTGGCTGCTCAAGGCCGGCCAGCCGGACTACATCGCCGCGGCGGGCGCCATCGGCGGCGTGACCATCGGCACGATCCTCTCGCTGGTCTATATGGCGCTCAATTACCTGCACCGCCGCCCCGCCGTGCAGAGCGGCGAGCGCTGCGCCTCCGGCCGCGCGATCCTGCGCCGCCTGCTGGCGCTGGCCATCCCCATCACGATCGCGTCCTCGATGGTCTCCGTCATCACGCTGATCGACACCTCGCTCGTGCAGGGGCGGCTGCAAAGCGCGCTGCAATACACGCTGGACGAAACGCGCGCGCTCTACGGCAACTACTCCGCCTGCATGGACCTTTACAACCTGCCCTCATCGCTGATGGTCGCGCTCACGGCCTCGGTCATTCCCGCCGTCTCCGCCGCCATCACGCAGCACGACGACCGTCAGGCCGCGCGCATCGTGCGCTCGTCCTTCCGTGTCACGGCGCTGCTCGCGTTCCCGATGGGGCTGGGGCTGTGGTCGCTCAGCGGGCCGATCTTTCAGCTTTTCTACCCGCGCTATAACGGCGAGCTCGGCGGGCAGCTCCTGTCCGTGCTCGGCATCGCCAGCATCTTCGTCTGCCTGATGCTCGTCACGAACTCGATCCTGCAATCCTATGGGCGCGTGAACATCCCCATCGTCACGATGCTCATCGGCGGCGTGGTGAAGATCGTGCTCAACTACAATCTCGTCGCCATTCCATCGGTAAACATTCACGGCGCGCCCATCGGCACGCTGGTGTGCTTTGCGCTCACGGCGCTGCTGAACCTCATCGCCGTTTCGCGCGTGACCAGCTTCCGCCTGAACTATCCCGGCTACTTCTTCCGCCCGCTGCTCGCCTCGCTCGCCATGGCGTTCACCGCGCGCGGCGTATACGCGCTCGTCTCGCGCCTGCTGCTCACGGAGGACAGCGGACGGATGCTGCTGCTCGCCTGCGTGGGGATCGCCATTCTTGCCGCCGTGCTCGTCTACGGCGCGCTCGTGCTGGCGCTGTGCTGCATCCGGCGCGAGGACCTTGCGCTGCTGCCGAAGGGCGAAAAGCTCGCGCGCATCCTGCATGTGCGCTGAAACCATTGAAAAATCAGGGAGAATTCAAGAAATTCCTTGCAATAAGAGGCAATATATGGTAAATTATCCTGAGAAAGCGGTCTACACCTACGACGACCTTGTTCATATCCTGCGCATCCTGCGCGCGCCGGACGGCTGCCCGTGGGACCGCGAGCAGACGCACCTGTCGAACCGCCGCAACTTCCTGGAGGAGGCCTACGAGGCCGCCGAGGCTTTCGATCTCGACGATCCGGAGCTGATGAAGGAGGAGCTGGGCGATATGCTCATGCAGGTCCTCTTCAACATCCACATCGAGGAGGACGCTGGGCGCTTCACGACCGACGATGTGACCGACCACATCGTGCGCAAGCTCATTTTCCGCCACCCGCACATCTTCGGCAGCGAGGCGGCGGACACGAGCGAGGAGGTGCTCGTGAACTGGGACAAGCTCAAGCGGCAGGAAAAGGGACAGCGCAGCACCGCCGAGGCGATGGATTCCGTCGCCCGCTCACTGCCCGCCCTCTGGCGGGCGGACAAGCTGCAAAGCAAGGCGGCGAAGGCAGGCTTTGAGTTCGCCAGCGTCTCCGGTGCGCTCGACAAGCTCGAGGAGGAGACGCGCGAGCTGCGTACCGCCGTGGAAAACGGCACAAACTACGAAGAAGAGCTGGGCGACGTGCTGTTCGCCGCCGTCAAAGCCGGGCGCTTCTGCGGCGTCGATCCCGAGGCGGCGCTGACGAAGACCTGCGAAAAATTCATCGCGCGCTTCCGCGCGGTGGAGGACGCTGTGACCGCACGCGGCGAGACGATGGACGCTCTGCCGCCCGACGAGCTGACGGCGCTGTGGAACGCCGCCAAGCATCACGAATGATCAAGGGCGCTGCGCGCCTTTTGCTCAGATACTCCCGAAACTCCGTTTCGGAAAAATTATCAGGAGGAAACACACTATGAATAAGACCGAGCTTATTGCTGCCGTTGCAGAAAAGGCAAACATTTCCAAGAAGGAGTCCGAGGCCGTCATCAACGCCGCGCTCGACACCATCATCGACTCCCTGAAGAACGACGAAAAGGTCCAGCTCGTCGGCTTTGGCTCTTTTGAGACCAAGCACCGCGCCGAGCGCACCGGCCGCAACCCCAAGACCAAGGAGAGCATCACCATCGCCGCCTCCAAGGTCCCGGCCTTCAAGGCCGGCAAGGCGTTCAAGGACGCCGTTGCGGAATGATCCGACTTTTTTAACCATAGGGAGCGGCGGCGCGGTGCGCCGCCGCTCCTGTCAAAGGAGAACACCATGCGTCTTGACAAATACCTCAAGGTCTCGCGCCTGATCAAGCGCCGCACCGTCGCCAACGAGGCGTGCGACGGCGGGCGCGTGACGGTCAACGGCAAGACTGCGCGCGCGTCGTACGACGTGAAGGCCGGCGATGTGATCGCGCTGCACTTCGGCGAGCGCGTGCTCGCCGTCGAGGTGCTGAACGTTTCCGAGACCGCCGGGAAGAACGAGGCGGCGCTGCTCTACCGCGAGGTGGGCGCGCCGCAGGCGTAAGCGGTACTAATCCGGACGCGCCCTTCATACACTGTGGTATGGAGGGCGCGCTTCTGCGCCCGGAAACGAAAGGACGGGTGCCGCGTATGACGTATGAACCTTCCCCCGCCATCCACCGTGTCGAGCTGAGCGGGCGCGAAAGCCTGACGGTCTCCGGCGTGGAGGATGTGGAGCGCTTTGACGAGGCGGAGATCGTGATGAACACCGCCGCCGGCGTGCTTGTCGTCACCGGCGACGGGCTGCACATCGGCAAGCTCAGCCTTGACGGCGGCGAGCTGCACGTGGATGGGCGCATCGACTCGCTCGCCTACGAGGACGCCCCCGTCAGCCGCGGCGGGCTGCTGAGCCGCCTGTTCGGGGGCTGAGGCGGTGGGCGTATCGCTCGGCGCGCAGGCGCAGGGCTTCTTCTCCTCGCTCCTGCTGGGCGCGGCGCTGGCGCTGCTCTACGATCTGCTGCGCGCCATCCGGCTGCGGCGGCGCACGTCGAACGCGCTGACCGGCATGCTCGACGCGCTCTACTGCCTGCTGCTGGCGCTGCTCTCGTTCCTCTTTGCGCTGCGCGTGGGCGGGGGCGAGCTGCGGCTCTATATGCTGCTTGCCGCCCTTTCGGGCGCGGCGCTCTATTTCCGCCTGGGCGCGCGCTGGCTGCGCCCGCTGTGGGCGTTCTGGGCGGAGGTCCTGTTTTCCCTGCTGCAGCTTGCGGCGGCGCCGTTCCGGCTGCTGAAAAAATTTTATGGTAAACTTCACAAACTTTGCAAAAGGTACTTTCTTTTTTTCCGCAGCCGCACTATAATAAAGGCGTATGAGCGCAGCGCGCGGAAATCGCTGCGCAGACAGCGGCAGAAGGAGGGGTCCCGGCATGGCGGAGCAGAGCAAAACTGACAGACCCGCGCGCAGGCGCACCAGCCTCCTCACGATGCTGGCGATCCTCGTGCTGCTCGTGCTCGTGGGCGCAGAGCTGCTGCATACCCGCTCGCAGATCGCCGCGGCGCAGAGCGAGCAGCAGGCGCTGCAGGAGCAGCTGGACGCGGCAAAGCAGGAGAATGACGCACTCGCGTCGGCGCTGGAAAAGGCTGACGATCCCGAGTTTTTGCAGGAGCTGGCGCGCGATCAGCTCGGCTATGTGACGCCGGGGGAAAAGTCTTTCTACGACGTGAGCAACTGAATCCGTTCTGACAGGGGAGCGCTCGGACGGGCGCTCCCTTTTTCGCGCCGGAGCATAAAAAGGGGCCGCCTGCGCGCGGCGCCGGCGGTCCAAACGGGTGGGATATTGGAAAGCTTCCGAAGGAAATGATACAGGACTTGCCCCCATCCGTCAATAGGAGCCTTTGTCGTTTCCTGCGGCACAAGGCTGATCCCTGTCGAACGCCCCGCTTTTGTCATATTGCACAAATGCGCAATCTTAACAGTAAGTTCATTTGATATTTTTCGATAAGTGTGCTACAATCAGTAAAAGTGAAGAGGGAGTCGAAGGGGGCTTCCTTTTTCGCTTCCTCACCAACGAAAGGAGCCATCACTATGAAATTCACCTATACCTGCAAGAAGATCTCCCTGAACGATTCCGTCAAGGCGTATGCCGAGAAGAAGATCGGCAAGCTGGAAAAGTTCTTCAAGGAGGAGCCGGAGGCTTCCGTGACCTTCTCGGTAGAGAAAAAGAACCGCTGTGTTGCCGAGATCATGCTCCGCGGCGCCAACGGTACGCTGTTCCGTGCTGTGTGTGAGGACCCCGACGGCGATATGCGCGGCGCCATCGACGAGGCGGCCGCCCAGATCGAGCGCAAGATCCGCAAGAACAAGACCCGTCTCGCCAAGAACCTGCGCGCCGAGTCCGTCGTCCCCGAGCTGCCCGAGGAATTCGAGGTGCATGAGGAGGGCGAATTCAACATCGTGCGCACCAAGCGCTTCACCGTCAAGCCCATGAGCGCGGAGGAGGCCATTTTGCAGATGAACCTGCTGGGGCACAGCTTCTTCGTCTTTCGCAACACGGACGACGGCGACGCGATCTCCGTGGTCTACCGCCGCAACAACGGCGGCTACGGCATCATCGAGACTGAGGACGCGGACTGATACCGATACAGCAAAAGGGCGAAACGAAGGTTTCGCCCTTTTTTTGCGCGCATTTTTGTGATATACTACCCGCATCTATCCGAAAAAGGTGGGGCCGCTATGCTGCTTGATCCGTTTTTCTGCCGCGCGTTCCAGTGCTGCTTTGCCCTCGGCGCGCGCCTGCTGCCGTGGCGCAGGCCGGAGGTCATCGCCGGGGCGAACAGCCTCCAGCGCGTGCCGGCGCTTCTGAAGGAGAACGGCGTGCGCCGCCCCTTCGTCGTCGCCAGCCGCCGCCAGTGCGCCGACGAGCGCTTCAGGAGACTCCAGGAGACGTTGGACACGCAGGACATCCTGCTGTCCATCTTCTCGGCAGTGGAGCCGAACCCGTCCGTCGCGACGGTGGAGAGGATCGCCGCGCAGTACCGGCTCGACGGCTGCGACTGCTTCCTCGTCATCGGCGGCGGCTCGCCGATGGACGCGGCGAAGGCCGCGGCGGCGCGCATTGCGCGGCCGGAGAAAACCGTGGCGCAGCTGGGCGGGCTCCTGAAGGTCCGCCGCCGCATCCCGCTGCTCATCGCCGTGCCCACGACCGCCGGCACCGGCTCGGAGACGACCATCGCCGCCGTAGTAACGGACGCAGCGCACCATAAGTATTCCATCTCCGACCTCTGCCTCATCCCGCGCTGCGCCGTGCTCGACCCCACGCTGACCGTGGGCCTGCCGCCGCGCATCACCGCTGAAACGGGCATGGACGCGCTGACGCACGCGGTGGAGGCGTACCTGAGCCGCTTCTACAACACAAAGGAAACCAGGGCGTGCGCCGAGCGCGCGGTCACAGCGATCTTCGCCCACCTTGAGCGCGCGTACCGCGACGGCGCGTCGCTGCCCGACCGCATGGCGATGCTCCAGGCGTCGTTCGACGCGGGCGCCGCCTTCACGCGCGCGAGCGTCGGCAATGTCCATGCCATCGCGCACACGCTCGGCGGGCTGTACGGCACGGCGCACGGACTTGCCAACGCGGTGCTGCTGCCCATCGTGCTGGAGGACTACGGCGCGGCGGCATGGCCGCGCCTCGCGCGGCTCGCCGCGCTTGTCGGGATCGAAGGCAAAACGCAGGAAATGCGCGCCAAGGCGTTCATTGCGGCCATCCGCGCGATGAACGCGCGCATGGGCATCCCCGACCGTCTTGACTGCATCCGCGCTGAGGACATCCCGCAGATGGTGCGCTGGGCAAGGGCGGAGGCGAACCCCGTCTACCCCGTGCCGGTCATCTACGATGAGGCGCGCTTCGCGCGCGTGATCGCCCGGGCGCAGGCGGGACGGGAAGCTTGACAAAGTCTTTATCCCGTTTTCTTGCAATATGCGTCTTGCTTTGCTATAATAACCTGTATCAAATTCATGAATGGATGTATCATATGATCGGAGTTTACGACTATACCGTCATTGCCACCTACCTTTCGCTGCTGCTGGGGCTTGGCGGCCTCTATGCCGCCGCGCAGGCAAAGCCCCTGCCCGCCATCCTCTGCCTGATGCTCGCAGGGCTGCTCGACGCATTTGACGGCCGCATCGCCCGCACGAAGAAAAACCGCACCGACACGGAAAAGCGCTTCGGCATCCAGATCGACTCGCTCAACGATCTGGTGTGCTTCGGCGTGCTGCCCGCGGCGGTCGGCTGGTCCATAGGCTGCGGCGCGCTGTGGTTCCTTGCCACGATGTCGTTTTTCGTGCTGTGCGCGCTCATCCGCCTTGCCTACTTCAACGTGATGGAGGAGGAGCGGCAGGACCGGACAAGCGAGCTGCGCCATTACTATCTCGGCGTGCCGGTGACTGCCGCTGCCTTTGCCATGCCGTTTTTTTACCTGCTGGCGCTGTACCTCGCGCTGCCCTGCGCAGCCGTCTACGCCGCGGGCGCCTTCCTGCTGGGCGTGCTGTTTATCGCGCCGGTGCACGTGAAAAAGGCAAAGCTCGGCGGCATCCTCGCCATGGCGGCGTTCGGGCTTGCCGAGCTGCTGGCGCTGGTCCACGTGATGCTGTGAAACGCAAAAAAGAGAGGGGTCTGAGAGAAAGCTCTCAGACCCCCCTTTTTTCAATTCAGAAACTCCGCCGGGTCGCAGGGCACGCCGTCCTTTGTGACGGAAAAGTGCAGATGCGGCTCGCCGGCAAATTCCGCCAGCGAGGTCGCGCCCACCGCGCCGATGACCTCGCCCGCGGAGACATGCTGCCCCTCCCCCACGGTCGGCACGCTCTGCAGGTTCGCGTAGGTCGTTTCATAGCCGCCGTCGTGCGCGATGGTAACGCTCGTGCCCATCAGGTCGTCGGCGACGACCTGCGTGACCGTGCCGCTGCACGCGGCGAGCACCTGCGTGCCGATCTCGGCGGCAATGTCCACCCCGTCGTGCGTGCGCCAGTCGCCCAGCGTCTCGTTATAGCGCAGCTCGTCCATGGAAAAGGCGGCGATCGTCTCCCCCACCAGCGGCTCGACGACCAGCCGCGGCGCAACGGGCAGCGCGCCTTCCTCCGTCTCCCCGGCGGGTACGCTGTCCTCCACGCCTGTCGCCTCATCCATCACGGTGATCTCCTCCGCCGGCGGCTCCGGACTGCGCACGCCCTCCGTTCCGCCGCCCGTCGGGGCGGCGGGTTCCTCCGGCATCTGCGGCGTTTCGTCCTGCACGGGGAGCTCCACCTGCGATGAGACGTTCTCCGCGTCCTTGTCCGTCGTATTTTTCGGCAGCAGCGTCCAATAGCCCGCGACGGCCAGCGCCGTCACACCGAGGAACAGGGCTATGTATAAGCCCGTCCCGCCGAAGGAATGCCGCTTGCCGCGGCCGTTCGATCCTGTCATATCGTTTCCTTTCCGCCGCGCATCGCGCGGCCCGTCCCAAAATTGCACAGAGCAGCAAAAGGCTCTGACGGTAGTGTGTACCGCCAGAGCCTTTTCTAAACCTGTTCAATTTGATTTTTCAGCGCACGATCAGCGTTCTGCCGTCCATCTCCGCGGGCTTTTCAAGCCCCATCACATCGAGGATGGTGGGCGCGATGTCCGCAAGCCGTCCGGGCCGCAGCTCCGTGCCCGCGCCGCAGAGGATGAAGGGCACCGGATTCGTCGTGTGCGCGGTCATGGGGCTTTTGCCGTCCGCCTGGAGCATCTGCTCGGCGTTGCCGTGGTCGGCGGTGATCATGGCGATGCCGCCCATCTTGAGCGTCGCCTCCACGACCTTGCCCACGCACTCGTCCACGACCTCCACCGCCTTGACCGCCGCATCGAACACACCGGTGTGCCCGACCATGTCGCAGTTGGCAAAGTTGAGGATGATGACGTCATACTTGCCGGATTCGATGCGCTCAACGCACTTATCCGCGACCTCGTAGGCGCTCATCTCGGGCTGGAGGTCGTAGGTCGCGACCTTCGGAGAGGCGACGAGCACGCGGTCCTCGCCGGGGTACGGCTCCTCCACGCCGCCGTTGAAGAAGAACGTGACATGGGCGTACTTCTCCGTCTCGGCGATGCGCAGCTGCGTCATGCCCATCTTGCTCAGGTATTCGCCAAGGCCGTTTTTCACGCTGATGCGCGGGAAGGCGACGAGCACGTTCGGCATGGTGGCGTCATACTCGGTGTTGCAGACGTAGGTAAGCGGGAAGAACTCGCGCTTGAAGCCGTCGAACGCGGGATCGACGAACGCGCGCGTGATCTCGCGGGCGCGGTCGGGACGGTAGTTGAAGAAGATGACCGAATCGTTGTCGGAGATCATGCCGTCCCTGTCGCAGACGATGGGCTCGACGAATTCATCCGTCACGCCGTTTTTGTAGCTCTCCTCGATGGCGTGGATGGGGTCGGGATCCTGCACGCCCTCGCCGTAGACGAGCGCATCGTAGGCGTTCTCCAGGCGGTCCCAGCGCTTGTCGCGGTCCATGGCGTAGTAGCGGCCCATGACGGTCGCGATCCTGCCGACGCCGAGCTCCCTGCACTTTTCCATGGTCTGCGCCACAAAGTCGCGGCCGGAGGCCGGGGGCGTGTCGCGCCCGTCGAGAAAGGCGTGGATATAGACGCGCTTGAGGCCCTTGATGTGCGCCATCTTCAAAAGCGCGTAGAGGTGGTCGAGCGTGGAGTGCACGCCGCCGTTGGAGTGCAGGCCGTAAAGATGCAGCGCCGAGCCCTTTTCAAGGCAGTCGTCCATCGCCTTGTTGTAGGCGGGGTTTTCAAAGAACGTGCCGTCCTCGATGGAGCGGGAGATGCGCGGCAGATCCTGGAACACGACGCGCCCGCCGCCGATGTTGGTGTGGCCGACCTCGCTGTTGCCCATCTGGCCCGCGGGCAGGCCCACGTCAAGGCCGGAGGCGGCAAGCTCGGTATGCGCGTACTCGGCGAACAGCCCGTCGAGCACCGGCGTATTCGCCGCGCGCACCGCGTTGCCGACAACATTGTCGGACAGGCCGAAGCCGTCCATGATGATCAGGGCAGTCGGAGTTTTATTCATAAAAATACCCTCCCTTTTTGCTCATTCAGTCCTGATTTGCGGCGTGGACGATATCCATCAGCGTTTTCGGGTCGAGCGAAGCGCCGCCGATGAGCCCGCCGTCGATATCCTCATGGGACAGCAGCTCCGCGGCGTTGCCCGGCTTCATCGAGCCGCCGTACTGGATGGTCACGCTGCGGGCCACGCGCGCGCCGTACATCGCGCGGATCAGCGCGCGGATGGCGGAGCAGACCTCCTCCGCCTGCTCGCTCGTGGCGGTCTTTCCTGTGCCGATCGCCCAGATCGGCTCATAGGCGATCACGCAGCGGCGCACCTGCTCGGCGCCGACGCCGGCGAGCGCGCTCTTGACCTGAAGGGCGATCAGCTCCATCGTCACGCCCATCTCGCGCTGCTCCAGGCTCTCGCCCACGCAGATGATGGGGTTCAGCCCCGCCTCGAGCGCGGCGTGCACCTTCTTATTGACGATCCTGTCCGTCTCGCCGAAGAGCGTGCGGCGCTCGCTGTGGCCGACGATCACATAGCGCACGCCCAGGTCGGCGAGCATATCCGCGGAGACCTCGCCGGTGTAGGCGCCGCTCTTTTCAAAGTAGAGGTTCTGCGCGCCGACGGCGACGCGGCTGTCCTTAAAGGCGCGCACAGCGGCGCCGAGGTCGGCCGCGGGAACACAGACGACGATGTCACACCACTTGGTCTTGGGAAGGATCGCCTTGAACTGCTCCGCGAATTCCCGGGTCTCGCTGGGGGTCTTGTTCATCTTCCAGTTGCCTGCGATAATGGTTTTACGATATCTGCGATTCATGACGGGTCTTTTCTCCTGTATTCTATAATGATTATGATCAGCCGCGCTGCGGATAGACGCTTATTTATCGAGCAGGCACGCGACGCCCGGCAGCTCCTTGCCCTCAAGGAACTCCAGCGACGCGCCGCCGCCGGTCGAGATGTGCGTGATCCTGTCGGCAAAGCCGAGCTGCTCGGCAGCCGCCGCACTGTCGCCGCCGCCGATGATCGTGACCGCGCCGCTCTCGGCGAGCGCCTTCGCCATCGCCTTGGTGCCGTTTGCAAAGGCGGGGAACTCAAAAACGCCCATGGGGCCGTTCCACACGATCGTGCCCGCGCCCTTCGTCGCCGCGCAGAACAGCCCGACGGTCTTCGGGCCGATATCCATGCCCATCATGTCCGCGGGGATGTGCATCGCGTCAACGACGACCGGCTCTGCGTCGGCGGAGAACTCCTTCGCCGCGACGGTATCGACGGGCAGCAGGAGCTTCACGCCCTTCTCCCTCGCCTTTTCGATCATCTCCAGCGCGTAGGCGCACTTGTCCTCCTCTAAAAGGGACTTGCCGATCTCACCGCCCTGCGCCTTGGCGAAGGTATAGGCCATGCCGCCGCCGATGATGACGGTGTCCGCCTTGTCGAGCAGATTGTTGATGACGGCGATCTTGTCGCTCACCTTCGCGCCGCCGAGCACGGCAACGAACGGGCGCTTGGGATCGTCGAGCGCCTTGCCCATGACCTCCAGCTCGCGCGCGACGAGGAAGCCGGACACGGCGGGAAGATACGCCGCCACGCCCGCGGTGGAGGCGTGCGCGCGGTGGACGGAGCCGAACGCATCGGAGACGAACAGCTCTGCCATCGAGGCGAGCTTTTCGGCAAGCGCGGGGTCGTTCTTCGTCTCGCCCGGCTCAAAGCGGGTGTTCTCCAGCAGCATGATCTCGCCGCCCTTGAGCGCCGCCGCCTTCGCCATGGCGTCCGGCCCGACCACGTCGTGCGCAAAGATCACGTCCCTGCCCAAAAGCTCGGAAAGGCGCCTGGCAACAGGCGCAAGCGTCAGCTTCTCAAGCGACCTTTTCCACTTTTCCTCCGTCAGCGCCGCGGGGTCCTTGCCCTTTTCGGTCTGCTTCTTCACCCATTTTTCATACTTCGGCTCGGGCTTGCCGAGGTGCGAGCAGGCGATGACCGCCGCGCCGTGGTCGAGCAGATAGCGGATGGTCGGCAGCGCCGCCACGATGCGCTTGTCGGATGTGATCTCGCCGGTCTCCTTGTCCTGGGGGACGTTGAAGTCGCAGCGCAGCAGGACCTTCTTCCCGGCCACGCCGATGTCCTGAACGGTCTTTTTGTTATAATTCATTCTGATTCCTCCTTACGGTACATAACGTTAACATACGGTCAGACAGATGCGTTCCCCTCCGCGCGCAGCATCTCCCCCTCGCGGCAAAGGCCGGGGAAGCCCGTCTGCCGCAGCGCCTCGTAGGTGAGGATCGCCACGGAGTTCGCGAGGTTCAGGCTGCGCGCCTCGGCGCGCATCGGAAGGCGGATGCAGCGCTCATAGTGCGCTATTCTGAAATCCTCCGGCAGGCCCGCCGTCTCCTTTCCGAAAAAGAGCCAGCAGCCGTCGCGGAATTCCGCCGCGCAGTAGTCCTGCGGCGCCTTGGTCGTGGCGAGCCAGCAGTCCCCTTCCGCCTCCGGATGCCTCCGGAAGAGGTCTGCAAGGCTCTCGTAAGCGTTCACCTCGACAAGGTGCCAGTAGTCCAGCCCCGCGCGCTTGACCGCGCGGTCGGAGATATCGAAGCCGAGGGGCTTGACAAGGTGCAGCCGCGCGCCGGTGGCGGCGCAGGTGCGCGCAATGTTGCCGCAGTTCTGCGGGATCTCCGGCTCGACAAGCACGATATTGAGCATGAAGCAGCACTCCTCCAAGCGAAAGTTTTATCATTGTACCGCAAAAACATTGCGAATTCAACCAAAAAAACAACCTTTTGAAACAATTTTTGTAAATAGGCTTTATTCAGCAGCATTCACAAAAAAATTTGCTTTTTTTTGCAGGAAACAGTGGATTTTTTTCGCAGCTTTGCTATAATGGCAATAATAAAGACTTTACCCTGGAAGGAGATGGTTCCCGTGGATCTCAAGCTTGCCGTGCTCTTCCTGCCGGACGGCATGACCCTGGCAAAGGAAAAAACACCGCTGATGCTCCAGCCCATTTTGTTCTGCCCCATCCTCACGTGGATGTGCGAAGAGCTGATGGGACAGGGCGTCGAGCGGTTTTTTATTGTTTCCGACGTGCGCGCGCACGAGCTGGTGCGCCCCTATATCCCCGAGGGCGCCGGCGTTACCTATGTGGACGGGGCGAAGCACGGCGAGGAGCTGCTCAGGCTCCTGAAAAATGAAAAGGGCCGCGTGCTCATCGTCAACGGCGCGGTGCTGCCGGTGGGCGTGTTCTCCGGCGGCGCGGTCTACTCCGCCGATGCGGCGGAATGCTGCAAGGTGCTGAAGGAGCACGGCGCCTTCGCCGCCTTCCCCAAGGGGGCGGAGATCACGCAGGGCTTTCTTCCCGTGGGCGACGAGGACGAGCTGCGCGATGCGCAGGATATGTGCCGCCGCAAGATCGCGGAAAAGCATCTCAAGGCGGGCGTCTCCTTTCTGGACGCCAACAGCGTTTACATCGACCCGCGCGTGAAGATCGGCAGCGGCACGGTCATTCTGCCCGGCACGATCCTGCGCGGCAGGACGGTCATCGGCAAAAACTGCACCATCGGCCCCAACGCCATGATCCGCGACTGCGTGATCGGCGATGGGACGGAGGTGAACGCCTCGCAGCTGAACGAAAGCACCGTAGGCGATCACACCACGGTCGGGCCCTTTGCCTACGTGCGCCCGAACTCGAGGATCGGCGACCACGTCAAGGTCGGCGACTTTGTCGAGATCAAAAATTCCGTCATCGGCAGCGGCACGAAGATCTCACACCTCACCTACGTCGGCGACACCGACTGCGGCGAGCGCATCAACTTCGGCTGCGGCACGGTCACGACGAATTACGACGGCTTCCAGAAATTCCGCTGCACGATCGGGGACGACGCCTTCATCGGCTGCAATACGAACCTCGTCGCGCCGGTGCGCGTGGGCAAGGGCAGCTATATCGCCGCCGGCTCCACCATCACCGAGGAGGTGCCGGACGATTCGCTCGCCATCGCGCGCACGCGGCAGAGCATCAAGCCCGGCTGGGCGGAGAAGCGGCGCGCGCTGCACGGCAAAAAGTAACTGCTTAAAATTTATCATAAACAGAGGAGTAACACCATCATGATCTCTCACGGCAAGGACATCAAAATCTTCACCGGCAACGCAAACCCCAAGCTGGCAGCGGACATCTGCAAGATCATCGGCACCAAGCTCGGCGAGAGCGAGGTCAAGCGCTTCGCCGACGGCGAGGCGTCCGTTTCCCTGTATGAGACCGTCCGCGGCAGCGACGTGTTCCTCATCCAGTCCACCTGCAAGCCCGTCAACGACAGCCTGATGGAGCTTCTCATCATGGTCGATGCCTGCCGCCGCGCCTCCGCCGGCCGCATCACTGCGGTCATGCCCTACTTCGGCTATGCCCGCCAGGACCGCAAGGCCAAGAGCCGCGACCCCATCTCCGCCAAGCTCGTCGCCAACATGCTCGTCGCCGCGGGCGTTGACCGCGTGCTCACGATGGACCTGCACGCCAGCCAGATCCAGGGCTTCTTTGACATTCCCGTCGATAACCTCTTCGGCAACCCCGTGTTCGTGGATTATTACGCCAAGAAGTTCGGCGCCGTCTGCGAGGACATGGTCGTCGTCTCCCCCGACGTCGGCTCCGTCGCCCGCGCGCGCACCTTCGCCCAGAAGCTGCACATGAACCTTGCCATCGTCGATAAGCGCCGCCAGAAGGCGAACCAGTGCGAGGTCATGAACGTCATCGGCGACGTGGAGGGCAAGGAGTGCATCCTCTTTGACGATATGGTCGATACCGCCGGCTCCCTCTGCAACGCCGCCAAGGCGCTCGTCGAGGTCGGCGGCGCGAAGAAGGTCTACGCCTGCGCGTCCCACGGCGTGCTGTCCGGTCCCGCGCTCGAGCGCCTGGAGAACAGCAATATCATCGAGCTGGCCCTGCTCGACACCATCCCCGCGCCCGTGGACGAGGCGGCGCTCGCCAAGGCTCGCATCAAGTATCTCACTGTTGCGCCGATGTTTGCCGAGGCGATCGAGCGCACGTATCAGGAGATCTCCATCGCGAAGCTGTTTAACTAAAACTCCTTTAGGAATTGGTTAAATAACTTTGCTGTTATGACCCGCTGCATGGGAGTAATATGCCGCGCGCTGCGCGGCGGGAAAACTCCCGCACCGTGCGGAAGTGCGCTAAAAGGGGGCATTCTCTTCTCGAAGAGAATGCCCCCTTTTGAACCCCCAGAGAAGGACGAGGGGCCTTCCCCCTCGTCCCCGCCATTGCAAGCGAGCAGC
>DHMW01000042.1:24832-25402 GCA_002405995.1 Oscillospiraceae bacterium UBA4632 | reverse complement strand
GGCGCGAGTGACGTTACCTCGGCAGCAGACTGCCGCATAAAAAACAGGAAGCGGCCGCATCAGCAGCCGCTTCATTTCTTATCTGTCCGGCCAAGCAAATAATCAACGGACGTTCCGTAAAAATCCGCCAGTTTGATCAATATCTGCGTCGGCACATCATTTTCGCCAGTCTCGTACTTGGAATATCCCGTTTGCGACATTCCAAGCATTTTTGCAAGGGCAGTCTGCGTCAGGTCGCTATCCTCCCTCAAGTCTCTCAATCGTGGATACATCTCGCTCACCCCGAAAAAACTATAAAACAGATGCTATCTTTCCTTGCTTTTTAACCTGTTTCAGGTTATCATTGTTGCCAAAAGGAGGTTGAACGATGCAAAACTACGAAAAGCTGTACCACCTGCTGTTCAATGCGATCACCGACGCGCTGGAGCAGCTGGACGCGCAGAACTACGGCGAGGCAAAGGAAGCCTTGATCGCCGCACAGCAGAAGGCAGAGGAAATCTATATCGAGTCTGCCGAGTAGCAGACGGTCTGCCGCCGAAGCAGCGTCACACGCGCCTCACGGTAGTAAGG
>DHMW01000042.1:0-24791 GCA_002405995.1 Oscillospiraceae bacterium UBA4632 | reverse complement strand
CGGTAGTAAGGCGCGGTTGCAATTGGTAACGCGACGCAGGGATTCATGGCGAAGCCATGTACACCGCAGTGCAATGCGCAGCGCGTGCAGCCGTTCGAGCTGCGGACTGCCAATGTCATCCTTTCTCTTGGGGGTTTTAAAGGGGGAGGTTCTCTTTGGAAAGAGAATACCCCCCTTTGCTCGGCGCCGCACCCATGCGGAAAAGGACGCAAATTGCGGTTGCAATTTGCCACCCGCCGTGTTACGCTGTTCCAAAAGCATCGCCCCCGCAGGGGGCAGGCAAGGAGCAACAGCATGTTTTTCAAGAAAAAGGGTCCGCCGGAGTGGCTGCTCGTCTGCCTGGGCAACTACGGCAGGCAGTACGAAAACACCCGCCACAACATCGGCTTCATGGCCGCCGAGCGTCTGATCGACAAGCGCGATCTTCGCTGCAACCGGCTGCGCTTCCGCGCGCTGACCGAGGTCATCGACTTCGGCGGGGCGAGCGTGCTGCTGATGATGCCGCAGACGTATATGAACCTCTCCGGCGAGGCCGTGGGCGAGGCGGCGCGCTTTTATAAAATTCCCGCCGACCATGTCATCGTCATCTCCGACGACGTCTCGCTGCCGCTTGGCAAGATCCGCGTGCGCGGCAGCGGCAGCGCAGGCGGTCACAACGGGCTGAAGAACATCATCGCCCACCTCGGCACCGATGCCTTCCCGCGCGTGAAGGTGGGCGTCGGCGCGCCGGAGCACGACCTGGTCGATTGGGTCATCGGGCCGTTCACGGCGCAGGAGCGCAAGACCGTGGACGAGGCGCTCGACCGCGCGCTCGGCGCGGCGGAGTGCATCATCACGAGCGGCGTGAACGCCGCGCAGAACAAATTCAATTGAGCGCGGCACAAATTCACAATTCCTACATTTACTTTTTTCCTCCGGCGTGGTATATTCGTCGGAGGAAATTCATTTTTTGCTGTGTGCGGGTACAGATCCCCCATAGGGGGCGGTCTGCGCCCTTTTATGCGTTGCGGAAGGAGGGGATCCCGGTATGGCACAGGGAATGACGGAGCTGAACCGCGCGATCGCGGCGCTGCCCGAGGCGCGCGAGCTGCTGCTCGATCTGGACGCGGGCCGCTGCCCCGCCGCGGTATCCGGGCTTTCCGGCGTGCACCGCGCGCAGCTTGCCGCCGCGCTGCGGCAGCAGACGCGCCGTCCGCTGCTCGTTATCTGCGCGGACGAGAGCGAGGCAAGGCGCACCGCCGGCGACCTCGCCGTGCTGCTGGGCGAGGATGTGAGCCTTCTCTTCGCGCGCGAATGGCAGCTGCGCGACCGCGTGTCCGCCTCCCACGAATGGGAGCAGCAGCGCCTCGGCGCGCTGTGCCGCCTGGCAAACGGCGGCGCGGGCGTTCTGGTGGCAACGGTGGACGCGCTGATGCAGCGGACGCTCCCGCCCGGCACGCTGCGCGGCGCGGTGACGGACATTTCGCTCGGCGGCCGCTTTGATCTGAATGCGCTCGCCGGAAGGCTCATCGAGATCGGCTATGTGCGCGCCGAAACGGTGGAAGGCGTCGGCCAGTTCGCCCTGCGCGGCGGCATTCTCGACGTCTGGCCGCCGCTGAGCGCGCCGGTGCGCGTGGAGTTTTTCGACGACGAAGTGGATGCGATGGGCGAATTCGACGTGACGACCCAGCGCCGCACGCAGAATGTCAGGTCCCTGACCATCCTGCCCGCCGCCGAGGTGCTGCCCGCGCTGGCCGAGGGCGGGCGGGGCGCGATGCTCGCACGCATGGAGCACGCGGCGAAGCGCCTTGCGAAAAAGGCCGAGGACAGCCCCATCGTCCAGACACTGCGCGGCGACATGGAACGGCTGTCCGGCGGCCTGCCGCTCGGCGGCATGGACCGCTATCTCGCCGCCTGCTACCCCGCCGAGACCAGTGC
Source organism: Oscillospiraceae bacterium UBA4632 (assembly GCA_002405995.1). GTDB lineage: Bacteria > Bacillota > Clostridia > Oscillospirales > Oscillospiraceae > Hominicoprocola. Next base: position 22,874 of record DHMW01000042.1, on the reverse strand, counting down.
GCTCGACTATCTCGCGCCGGACACGCTCGCCGTCGTGAGCGACGGGATGCGCGTGCTCGAGCGCGGAAAAAACTACCACTGGGAGCTCTCCGAGGACATAAAGCCCCTCATCGAGGAGGGCGTGCTGTGCGGCGAGTTCGCCGCGCTCGCGCTGAGCGAGGAGGCGCTGAGCGCCCGGCTGCACGAATTTGCCGCGGTGCTGCTCGACGCGCTGCCGACCTCGCGCAATCTGCTTGCGCCGCGGACGCTGCTGAGCATGAACGCGCGCGCGCTGCCATCCTACGGCGGCAGCCTTGAGACCGCAGCGGGCGATATGGAGCGCTATCTCGGCGCAGGCTGCGGCGTGCTGGTGCTCTGCGGCAACGAAACGCGCGCCAGAAACCTCCAGCGCCTTTTGGAGGAACGCGGCATCCGCGCCCAGCTTGATCTGAAAAACAGCCGTCTGCCCGCCCCGCACGAGACCGTCATCGGGCTCGGCGCGCTGAGCGCGGGCAGCGAATATCCGCAGTTAAAGCTCGTCATCCTGACCGAGGGCCAGCTGACCGCGCCCCTTTCCGGCAGGCGCGCAAAGGCAAAGCCGAAAAAGGAGACGTCCGCGCGCGCCGCGCTGCGGTCCTACGAGGACCTCTCCCCCGGCGACCTCGTGGTGCATGTCCACCACGGCATCGGACGCTTCGCCGGCATCGAGCGGATGCGCGTGGACGGCGTGGACAAGGATTATATCAAGCTCTGCTACGCGGGCAACGACAGCCTGTATGTTCCCGCCACGCAGCTTGACCTGGTATCGAAATACATCGGCGGCCGCGGCGAGGACGAGGACGGCCAGCCCCGCACGAAGCTCTCGAAGCTCGGCGGGACGGACTGGGCGCGTGCAAAGACAAAGGCACGCGCCGCGGCAAAGGACCTCGCCAAGGGGCTGATCGCCCTCTACGCCGAGCGCCAGCGCCGCCCGGGCTTCGCCTTCTCGCCCGATTCGCCGTGGCAGAAGGAGTTCGAGGACGCCTTCGATTACGAGGAAACGGACGACCAGCTGCGCGCCGTCGCCGAGATCAAGGCGGATATGGAGCGGCGCACGCCGATGGACCGCCTGCTCTGCGGCGACGTGGGCTACGGCAAAACAGAGGTCGCGCTGCGCGCGGTGATGAAGTGCGTGCTCGACGGCAAGCAGGCGGCGATCCTGGTACCGACCACGGTGCTCGCCCAGCAGCACTACGCGACGGCCATCAACCGCTTCCGCTCCTTCCCCGTGCGCATCGAGGTGCTCTCGCGCTTCAAAACGCCGGCGCAGAAAAAGCAGATCATGCAGGACGCGGCGCAGGGGAAGATCGACCTGCTCATCGGCACGCACTCGCTGCTGCAAAAGGGGCTGCACTTCAAGGACCTGGGGCTTCTCGTCATCGACGAGGAGCAGCGCTTCGGCGTGACGCACAAGGAAAAGCTCAAGGAGCTTTCCCGCCAGGTGGACACGCTGACGCTCTCGGCAACGCCCATCCCCCGCACGCTCAACATGGCGCTGTCCGGCATCCGCGATATGTCCACCATCGAAATGCCGCCCGTTGACCGCCAGCCGGTGCAGACCTATGTGCTCGAGCATAACTGGGGCGTCATCGCCGACGCCATCCGCCGCGAGCTCGCGCGCGGCGGGCAGGTCTACTACCTGCACAACCGCGTGGAGACCATCGACCGCTGCGCAGCGCAGCTCAAAAAGCTCCTCGGCGAGGACGTCACGATCGGCGTGGCGCACGGCAAGCTGGACGAAAAGGGGCTGTCCTCCGTGATGCAGCAGGTATCGGACGGGGAGCTTCAGGTGCTTGTGTGCACGACGATCATCGAAACGGGCATCGACATTCCGAACGTCAACACCCTCATCATCGAGGACGCCGACCGCCTGGGGCTTGCCCAGCTGCACCAGATCCGCGGGCGCATCGGCCGCAGCGCGAGAAGGGCGTACGCCTACATGACCTACCGCGCGGGCAAGATCCTCACCGAGGTCGCCGCCAAGCGCCTGACGGCCATCCGCGAATACGCGGAGTTCGGCTCGGGCTTCCGCATCGCGATGCGCGACCTTGAGATCCGCGGCGCGGGCAATCTGCTCGGCCCCGAGCAGTCGGGCTATATGATGAGCGTCGGCTACGATATGTACCTGCAATTGCTCGAAGAAGCCGTGCTCGAGCAGCGCGGCGAAAAAGCCGTGCCGCGCGCGGAGTGCTCGGCAGATCTGACGGTATCCGCCAACCTGCCGGAGACATACATCCCCTCCGGCGAGCAGCGGATGGATATCTACCGCCGCATCGCGGCGCTGCAAACGGCGGAGCAGTCGCACGAGCTGCTCGACGAGCTCATCGACCGCTACGGCGAGCCGCCGCAGCCGGTGCTGCGGCTCATGGACATTGCGCTGCTGCGCGCCGAGGCGGTGCGCATCGGCGTGCGCGATATCACCCAGCGCGCGGGCGAGATCGCCTTCACCTTTGCATCCCCCGGCGCGGTGCCCGTGCAGGCAGTGATGCTGCTGTGTTCGCTGCCGAAAAACCGCCGCCGGCTCACGCTCTCCGCCACGGGGACGGAGCCGAAGCTCACGCTGCGCCTCGCGCCGGGCGAGGACGCATTGGACTCGGCCCTGACGCTGGTCAGCGACCTGCGTGCGGATCAGGAAGAAAATAAAAAAGGGGTAACATCATGATCAAGAAGAGATTGCTTTCGTTCCTTGGCGCGGCAGCCATCACCGCGGCGCTCACCCTCGCGGTGACGGCGCTCTCCCCCGCAGGCGGGCTTTCCTCCGGCACGATGCAGGAGGGGCTGACCTATGACGTGTGCGGCGTCGCGCCCGACGCGATCGTTGCGAGCGTGGACGGCAACGGCGCGAGCGCCGACCTTGTCGCCTACTGGATCGGCTACGACGCATCCTATCTGGAGCGCTTCATGCAGTATTACACGGGCGCGGCACTGGATTGGGACTATGTCCTCTCCGACGGCATGAGCGTGAACGACTACATGAAGCAGGACGTGCTCTCGTCCGTCAAGCAGCAGCTGGTGCTGGAAAATATGGCGGAGAAGTACGGCGCACAGCTCACATCTGAGCAGGAGGCCGCCATGGCGCAGAGCGACGCGGACTACATCGAGCAGTACGGCAGCGAGGAAGCCTTTGAAGCGGAGATCGCCAAGCTCGGTATGCGCCGCGGGACCTACGACCGCATCACCCGCACCAACTACCTCTACCAGAACCTGTTTACCCTCTATTCCACCGAGGGCAGCGCGCTCTACACCTCCGAGGAGGAGCTGGCGGTCTACGCCGCGCAGCAGGGCTATATCACCGCCGATCACATCCTGCTCGCCACGCAGGATCTTGCAACCGGCGAGGCGCTGAGCGACGAGGAGATCGCCGCGAAGAAGGCGCTGGCGGAGGAGCTTGCCGAAAAGCTCAACGCCTACACCGGCGACGATCTGGCGGGCTACTTCGCCTCCCTTGCCGACGAGTACAGCGAGGACACCGGCCGCGCCGCCAATCCCACGGGCTACACCTTCACCACCGGCTCGATGGTGCAGGCGTTTGAGGACGCCGCCTACGCCCTCGGCGAGGGCGAGGTCAGCGGGATCGTGGAGAGCGAGTTCGGCTATCACATCCTGCTGCGCCTGCCGCTCGACCGCTCCGCCGCAGCCGCCGCCGTGCGCGAGGAGCACTTCAACAGCATCATCACCGGCGAGATCGACGCGGCGGACATCACCACGGGCAGCGAATACGACAAGCTGGACCCGCGCGCGATCTACGAGGCGATCAAAGCCGCGCAGACGGCGTAAGATCCGCTTTGCGACGTTTTTTCAGGGGAGAGGGCGCTTTTTCGAAAGCGTCCTCTCCCCTGTCCTTCTGCCAAGGACCGCCGGGGGAAAACTTGCGCTTGACAATCTACGACAAGTGTAGTATATATTATTCAACGACATTTGTAGTAGCTTGCGCACAGAGGCGCAGCGGCCGCGGAACAGGAGGACGTTCATGGAGGAAAAAAGAAGGCTGCCGGACGCGGAGCTTGCCGTGATGCAGGCCGTCTGGGCGCAGGAGGGCGAGGTCAGCCGCAGCGACATTGAGGGCGCGCTCGCTCCCCACGGCTGGAGCGCAAACACCGTCAACACCTACCTCACGCGGCTGTGCGACAAGGGCTTTCTCGCGAGCCGCCGCGAGGGGCGGAACAATTTGTACACGCCGCTCGTCTCAAGGGATAAATACCTTGAGTTCGAGAGCCGCAGCGTGCTGAAGCGTCTGTACGGCGGGTCGCTCGGCAGCTTTATGGCGGCGCTGAACGCCGAGCAGCCGCTGGAGCAGAGCGAGCTTGACGAGCTGCGGCAGTTTCTTGACGACATGAGCCGGTAAGGCGGAACAGGAGGACGACATGGAACAGTTTCTGCTGAATTTACTCAAAACCTCCCTGCTGGGGGCGCTGGTGATTGCGGCGCTGCTGGCGGCAAAGCCGCTGTGGAAGGAGCGCTACCGCGCAAAAACGCGCTGCTGGCTGTGGCTGGCGCTGGCGGTATTCCTGCTGCTGCCCGTTGATTTTTCCGTAAAGGACGCACCGGTGCAGGTAGAAAAGCCGAAGGACTACACCGTCTTTGTCGGCACGGACAAGACGGCCGTTGTGCAGACGGACCATCTCTTCGGCGACATGGCGGCGCAGAGCGGGCAGACGAGCGTTGAGGTGCGCGACGCGATCAACGCGCGCCCCGTGACGAATCCCGAGCTGAAGACCACGCGCTATGTCCCCGTCACGTCCATCCTCTTCTGGTGCTGGGCGGCGGGCGCGGCGGCGTTTCTCGTCTGGCAGGGCGCGGCGCTGGCGGCTTTCCGGCGCACGGTGCGCCGCTGGCGCAGGGCTGTGGCGCGCGAGGACTATACGGCGCTGCTGGATGAGACGGCGCGGGAGCTGAATGTGCGCGCGCCGGAGATGATCGTCTGTGAGGCGGTGACGACGCCCGCGGTCACAGGCGTGTTCCGCCCGACCCTGCTGCTGCCGCACGAGCAATACGACACACGCGCGCTGCGCTTTATCCTGCGCCACGAGCTGTGCCACCTGAAGCGGCGCGATATGCTCTTCAAGCTCGTGCTGCTGGCGGCCAACGCGATGCACTGGTTTGACCCCATGGCCTACCTGCTGCTGCGGCAGGCGGACGAGGACATCGAGCTGGCCTGCGACAGCGCGGCAACGCAGCGCATGGAAAAGCCGGAACGCGCAGATTACAGCCGCACGCTGCTCGCCGCCGTGCAGGCGAAAAGCCGCACGATACCCGCAACGACATGCTTCGGCGGCACGGTCGAACGCCTGAAGCGCCGCATCACGAACGTGCTGGGCGCGCAGAAAAAGCGCGGGCTGGGCGTTGCGGCGCTCGTGCTGGCGCTGACGCTGACGGCGGGCTGCGCCGTCAGCTGGGGCAATAAAAATGAGTTGTCCGACCCGTTCGGCAAATCCTATACCATTGCCGATATCGTATACATAGGGGTAGAGCCCGACGATACTTTCCGTGAAAACGCGGCGAATGCGGAGCTGTTGCTTCGGTCGGACGCGCAGAGCATGACTCTTACATGGACCGACCGCTACAAATGGGACTGTACGGCAGCGGGAAGTTTTGAGATGACCGAGGAAAACTTTGACCGCTATTTTGACGGCTCCGCCTTTGAAGCCGCCGATAATCCTGCTGGCTGGCAGGAGAGCGATATGAGCGCGGCAAAGCTGCGCCGCGAAAACGCAAACACATGGTGTTTTACGACGTCTTCTCCCCCGGACGGCCTGACGGATTATCTGTGCCTGCTCCAGCAGAAAGACGGCACGTTGTATCTTGCGATGGGATATTATCCCGACAGCAAGGCGACCGCTCCGCACTGCTTCCACACGCTATTCCGTCTTGCAGAAAAGGCGGTTCCGCTCTACGCCTCGATGGACGACTATGCCGCCGCGTGCGTGGAAGACCTCAAAAAGGGCACGATGACCTACTCCATGTCAGAAAACAATGACTATGCGTCCCGCTCGATCGAGGACACGGTCGCAGACGTGCGCGTGACGCGGCTCGAGATGGGCGATTCGCTCGGGGGCCTCTCCCCCGAGGGTACGGCGCTTGAGCTGTGGTACTTCAACTATGAAATGAAGCCCACGAACGAAGCGGGCGCGGAGATCGCCCCCGTCGGCGGGCAGGAGGTGACGGACGACGGGTATCTCAACGAGAGCTGGACGCACTATCTCACCGTCCTGCACTACACCAGCGGCGAGCAGACCGGCTATCAGATCATCGGCACCTCGATGAGCAACGATGGGCTGTGGTACAACGGCTGCGGCTACAGCGGCGAGGAAAAATACTACCTGCATGATTTCTATGTCGATTACGCGGGGCTCGACCTGCCGAAGATGTTCATTCCCAACCTGCTGAACGACTCTGTGGCGGACGGCTACGGCAACGCCAACCAGTGCGAGGCGCGGCTCATCTCCGGCGACGGCAGCTATTACTTCTATGCGCCGCTCTCCGCCTGGGCGTGCAATCCGGGAACGGAGTTCTGGTACTCGCGCTACGACACCGGCTCATACTTCAACGCCAAGAAGCTCGAGCAGAGCCTTGACGAAGCGAAGGCGGAATGGGAAAGCACCGGCGCAAAGGCCGAGAAAACCGACACCGGCTGGCGCTTCGTGACGCACGAGGGCATGAGCAACACGGTCGTCACGCTCTTCGACGCGCCGGACGGCGCCTGCTACGAGGTCGAGATCCACTGGCTCTTTGACGGCAGCACCGAGGAGAACCAGTGGGGCTGGAACCGCGACCGCGCCGTCGAGGGCGAGGCCGAGATACTTCGGGCGATGGTGAAGAGCTTCACGGTGAACCGGGACGCCGGCGCGGCGGAGCCCGCCGCGGAAAGCGGCGCTGTCAAAATCCTCAGCGGCGCGCTGCAAAAGCTCGGCGATACGAGCGGCGAGGTCACACTGTCGCTGAGCGTGAACGGCACCGACAGCACCATCTACGACGGCAGCACCGTTACCAACCGCGCCTACTTTGCAAGGCAGCTGAGCGAGGTCCTTACCTGGCGCGAAGCGGACGGCAGCGCCGCACCCTCGGCGCAGAACTGCATTCTCCTCATGACGGCGGACGGCAGCGTGCTGACGGTCTGCAAGTCTCAGCCCATGCATCTCTGGCTGACAACGCCGGACGGAGCGGCGTACTGCTTCAGGACCGACTCATACGATGATCTCAGCATCGTAGACGGCGACGGACGCACGCTTTACAACATGATGCGCCAGTGGTACGACGAAGCGGAGTACGACGCGCTGCTGGGCGAGGTCGAGCCGCAGCCCAAGAGCCTTTCCTGGCAGGAGGCCGCGCAGAACTGGGCGGATGCCTACTATGGCACGCACACGAAGGCGACGGGCGGCAGCCTCTTCAAGTACACCTGGGTCAAGGCTCTCGTCACCCCCGCCGAGGACACGGCGCAGGCCATGCGCGAGCAGGGCGAGATCGACAGCAGAACCTACTGCTTTTTCGTGGAGGTGCAGTTCACGGCCGAAAGCGAGACGGCGCTGCAATACGCGATGGCCGGCAACACCGGCGAGTGCACCGACCCGTCCGCTCCCAAGGACGCCTACGAGTTCTACCGCTGCTGCACCATCCAGCAGCGGGACGACGGCCGCTGGTACGGGACAGAGCTGGGGACCGGCTGGTAAAATGCGGGCTATGACGAAACGGAGGGGAATTCCCCTCCGTTTTGTCATAAGAAAAGCAGAAATATGTACTGGAACATTTCAAAAGTTGGTGGTACAATTGGAATATTCCAAAACATATGATCCCGGGAGGGCATCAACATGGAAGAACATCCTATTCTGAAAAACCCGCTGTCGCTGGACAGCGAGGTCCCGCTCTACTCCCAGCTGATGGGCATCATCAAGCGCAGCATCACCGCCGGCGCGCTGAAGGTCGGCGACCTGCTGCCGAGCGAGGCGGAGCTGTGCCGCACCTACGACATCAGCCGCAACACGGTGCGCCAGGCCATCGGCGCGCTGGAGGAGGAGGGCTACGTCGTGCGCAAGCGCGGCAAGGGCACGTTCGTCACCGACCCGAACACGCGCCGCAAGGGCGTGCAGTATTCCTTTACGACTGAAATTTCCCAGCTGGGCAAGACGCCGTCGTCCACGCTGGTGGACTTCGCAGTCATCACGCCAAGTCCCAGGATCGTGGAGCTGATGGGGCTGGAGCCGGACGTGAAGGTCTACCGCTTCACGCGCGTACGCAATGTGGACGGCGAGCCGCTGATCCTGGAAACCTCGTACTACCCTGAGTACATCTACCCGAACCTGACGCGCGAGCTGCTGGAAACGCACAGCTTTTACAGCCTGCTCTACCATGTGGGCATCATCCCCTTCTCCGCGTCGGACACCTACGAGGCCGTCGTGCTCGCGCCGCACGAGGCGCAGCTGCTGCACTGCGCGCCGGGGTCGGCGGCGTTCTTCCACCAGCGCCGCGCCACGACCGAAAACGGGCACACCTATGAATACACCACGAGCTATATGCGCGCCGACCGCGTAAAGCTGGACGTCAGATTCCAGAAGGGCGCGACGAGCTTCATGCGCACGGTGGACTGATCTCCCGGGGGGCAGCCGAACGGCTGCCCCCTCAGTTTATTTTTCCCCATTCCCCCGTTTCGCCCTTTTTCGCGCGCCCCGGCGCGTAAAATAGAGGAAAAAGGAGGGGAAAACCATGGAAATGACAGGAAAACATCCCTTTTTTCCGCAGCGCGTCCTTTACCTGTCCGTGGACAGCCTGCGCCCCAACCCCAATCAGCCGCGCCGCTGCTTCGACGAGGCCGCCCTGCGCGAGCTGAGCGAGAGCATCCGCCGCTACGGGATATTGCAGCCGCTGACCGTGCGGCGCGGCGAGCAGGGCTACGAGCTGATCGCGGGCGAGCGCCGCCTGCGCGCGGCAAGGCTCGCAGGGCTCAGCGAGGTGCCGTGCCTGCTCGCCCGCTCGAGCGAGGAGGAGAGCGCGCTGCTCGCGCTCATCGAAAATCTTCAGCGCAGCGACCTGCACTATTTTGAGGAGGCCGCCGCCATCGCAAGGCTCATCGCCTCCTACGGGCTTTCGCAGGAGCAGGCGGCGGAAAGGCTCGGCCGGTCGCAGTCCGCCATCGCCAACAAGCTGCGGCTGCTGCGCCTTTCCCCCGACTGCGCGCGCCTGCTGCGCGGACACTCCCTGTCCGAGCGCCACGCCCGCGCGCTGCTGCGCCTTTCGGACGAGGAGGACCGCCTGCGCGCGCTGAACGCCATCATCGCGCGCGGCTATAACGTCGCGCAGAGCGAGGCATACATCGAGCAGCTGCTCAAAAGCAGGCAGAAAACGCCCCCGCCGCGCACGCCGTCCTATATCATCAAGGACGTGCGCATTTTTCTCAACACCATCCGCCGCTCGCTCGGCGTGATGCAGCGCGCGGGCGTGAACGCCGACGTACAGCGCGAGGACACGGAGGACGAGATCCGCATGACCATCCGCATCCCCCGCCGCGCAGGGCAGGCGGGATAACGGAAAAAGGCCCTTCTTTGTAACCGTTTTGTGATGCTTTTTTTCAAAATATATGCTATACTGGACGGACAAAACCGATGGAAGCATAGGAGGAGCCGAAATGGACGAAAATTCCGGTGCCTTGGAAGAAAAGAAGCACAAAAGGGGCGGCAAGCGCCTGATGTCCTCCGAAGCGCAGGAGGGCGCGGCGCGCCAGAGGAGCGGCAGGGGCTGGAAGGCCCTGCTCATCACCGTCTGCGTGCTGGCGGCGGCCTATCTGGGGCTTGGCGCGTGGGTGTCGGCCAGCCAGCGCATCTACCCCAACGTGATGCTCGGCGGCGTCAATTACGGCGGCATGACGCAGCAGGAGGCGGCGGACTGCCTTTCCGGCAGGATCATCGAAGCGCGCGGTTCACAGGTCGTCTTTGTCGCGCTGAACGGCAACGACAAGGATGTGGTCGCAAGCGTGGACCTCGACAGAGTGCCGGACACGTTCGACTGCGCGCGCTATGCCGACGCCATGTACCAGCTCTACGGCTGCACCGACGATCTTCTCGTATCGGGCGCGAAGTATCTCCGCGCGCTCGTCAGGCCGCAGGAGGTATCGATCTCCATCGGCGGCGATGCGGAGGCTTCGCTGGCGGAGCTTTCGCAGGAGGTGCGCCGCGCGCTGGAGTGCGAGCCGGTGGAATTCTCCATCAGCGTGACCGAGGACGGCAGGGTCAGCGTCACAAAGCCCAAGGACGGCCGCCATGTGACCGACCGGGACCGCGCGGACAGCGCGATCCTGGCGGCGCTGCGCAGCTCGTATTTCGGCGGAGGATATCCGATCCAGGTGATCCTGGACGGCGGCACGGACGAGGACGCGGTCTATGCGCCGGTCCCCGCGCAGACGGTCGATCTGGCCGCCGCGCGCGAGTCGATCGTCGGGCAGAAGGCCAACGCGGCTTACGACGCCGAGACCGACAGCATCATCCCCGGGCGCGCGGGCGCAGCGTTCACGCTTGCGGACCTTCAGTCCGCCTATGACGCCGCCGCCCCGGGCGAGACCTTCACCGTCAAGGCGTCGGTCGAGCTGCCGGACGTTACGGCCGAACAGCTTCGCGAGGTCCTCTTCCGCGACGAGCTGAGCTCCTACACCACCAGGGTCGGCGGCGCGCCGGGCCGCCACAAGAATGTGCAGCTCACCGCCTCGCGCATCGACGGCTACGTCATCAACCCCGGCGAGACGATGAAGTACAGCCCGCTCGTCACGCCCTTCACGGCGGCGAACGGCTATTCCCCCGCACCCGGCTACCTCAAGGGCAAGACCGTCGATATGGTCGGCGGCGGCGCGTGCCAGGCCAGCTCTACGCTCTATGCCGCCGCGCTCTATGCCGATCTTGAGATCGTGCAGCGCACGAACCACGGCTTTGCCTCCGATTACATCGGGCTGGGGCTGGACGCCACGGTCGCCGAGGGCGGGCCGGAGTTCGAGTTCCGCAACAACACGCTCTATCCCATCAAGGTCCGCGCGGAGTTCTTCACGCAGAACAAGAAGGATTACATCAAGGTCACGCTCCTGGGCACTAAGACCGATGACTCCTACGTCAAGATCAGGACGGAGATGCTCGAGACCATCCCCTTCGAGGAGGAGATCGTCGAGACCGACGAGCTCGCCCCGGGCGAGCGCAAGGTGGAGCAGACCGCCTACACCGGCTACAGGGTCAAGACCTACCGCAGCGTCTACTCCGGCGACGGCAAGCTGATCTCGTCCACGTTTGAGGCAAGCAGCAACTACAAGGCGCGCAACCGCATTGTGCTCGTCGGCAAGTCTGCGGCATCGGCGCCGTCCGACTCCGGCACGGCGACGCCCAGCACGCCGGATTCGCCCGATGCGCCGTTCGACCCGTCGCCTGACGTGCCCGCCGCCGGCGCCGGTACGGCGGCAGAGACGCCGGAGCAGGAAATGCCGGGCTGGCTGAAGAATACGGACTGACCGCTCCCCGCGCAGGGCAGCGAAAAGGACAGGACCCTCCCGAAAAAGAGGGTCCTGTCCTTTATTTGACCGAAGCTATGTGGGAGCGGCGCGTCATTTTCCCCTGCGCTTTACCGCCGCGCGGCTGATGGCGCGCGCCATGCGCGCCGTGGCGAGCGCATGCTCCTGCGCGCTGAGCTTTTCCGCCAGCTCCTCCTTCGCGTGCGCCGCCGTTTCCTCGGCGCGGCGCAGGTCGATCTCCTCGGGGCGCTCCGCGGTGTCCACCAGCAGCAGCGCCTCGTTGTTCTCCATTTTCAGCAGCCCCTCGCTCACGGCGGCGATCTGCTCCCCGCCCGACTCCGTGCGCAGCGTCATCGTGCCGGGGATGATGGCGATGACCACGTTTTCGTGGTGCGCCAGCACGCCGTACAGCCCGTCGAGCGTCGGTACCATGAGCGACTGGCACGGCCCATCGTAAAACACGCGCTCCGCAGTCAGCACGCTGAGATGAAAGGCGTTCATCACACTTCCCCGCCTTCCATCCGCTTCGCCTTGGCGAGCGCGTCGTCGATCGTGCCGACGTTGTAGAACGCCATCTCGGGATAGCGGTCCATCTCGCCGGCCAGGATCAGCTCAAAGCCGCGCAGCGTCTCCTCCAGCGGCACATAGACGCCGGGAAGGCCCGTGAACTTTTCCGCCACGAATGTCGGCTGGGCAAGGAAGCGCTGGAGCTTTCTCGCGCGGTTGACGATCAGCTTATCCGCGTCGCTCAGCTCCTCCATGCCGAGGATAGCGATGATATCCTGCAGCTCGCGGTACTTTTGCAGCGTCTCCTGCACGCCGCGGGCGATGCGGTAATGCCGCTCGCCCACGATATCCTCCTCCAGAATGCGGGACGAGGACTCCAGCGGATCGACCGCCGGATACAGGCCCTGCTCGGCGATCTTTCGGCTGAGCACCGTCGTCGCGTCCAGGTGGGAGAATGTCGTCGCCGGGGCAGGGTCGGTCAGGTCGTCCGCCGGGACATAGACCGCCTGCACGGACGTGATCGAGCCGTTCCTGGTCGAGGTGATGCGCTCCTGCAGCTCGCCCATCTCGTTGGCGAGCGTGGGCTGGTAGCCCACGGCGGAGGGCATCCGCCCCAGCAGCGTCGATACCTCGCTGCCCGCCTGCACAAAGCGGAAGATATTGTCGATGAACAGCAGCATATCGCGCTGCTCCTCGTCGCGGAAATACTCCGCCATGGTAAGCCCCGTCAGCGCCACGCGCATGCGCACGCCGGGAGCTTCGTTCATCTGCCCGAAAACGAGCGCGGTCTTTTCGATCACGCCGCTCTCGTGCATCTCGCGCCAGAGGTCGTTGCCCTCGCGGCTGCGCTCGCCGACGCCGGTGAAGATCGAATAGCCGCCGTGCTCCACGGCGATGTTGTGGATCAGCTCCTGAATGAGCACCGTCTTGCCGACGCCCGCGCCGCCGAACAGGCCGATCTTGCCGCCGCGGGGATAAGGCTCGAGCAGGTCGATGACCTTGATGCCCGTCTCCAGAATGTCAACGCTCGGGTCCTGCTCCGAAAACGGCGGCGGCTCGCGGTGGATGCTCCGCCGCGGGGCGTCCGCGGCGACCGGCGCGCCGCCGTCGATCGTATCGCCGAACACGTTGAACAGCCGCCCCAGCGTGCACTTGCCCACCGGCACGCGCAGGCCGCTGCCCGTATCGGCGACCTCCATGCCGCGCGCAAGCCCCTCGCTGCCCGAGAGCATGATGCAGCGCGCCGTTTCGGCGTCGCGGTGCTGCGCGACTTCCATCACGCAGCGCCCGCCGTTCACCTCCACCGTCAGCGCCGAGCGGATGCGCGGCAGGCCGCCGCGCGGGAAGCGCACGTCCACCACGCTTCCGGCTACCTGAATGATCTTACCCGTGCGCATGCTGCGCCTCCTTTCCGTGATGCTCCCTGCTCTTTGCGCCGGCGGAGACCTCCGTAATCTCGCGCGTGATGGCGCCCTGCCGCTCGTGGTTGTATGCAAGCGTCAGCTCGCGCAGCAGCTCCTCCTCGTTCTGGTTGGCGGCATCCATCGCCGCGGCGCGGGCATTCTGCTCGGCGCAGAAGCTGTCCACCACCGCCGCGTACAGAAAGCCCGCCGCATACGCCGGCACAATGCTCGCCAGCACCGCCTCGGCGGACGGCTCAAAGCGGATGCGCCGCGGATGCTCCCTTTCCTGCGCAGGGAGAAAGCGCTCGCTTTCCAGCGGCAGCAGCCGCGCCGTGCGCACGTGCATCTCCACGCTGTTGACAACGTCGGTGTAGATCACAAAGAGCTTGGTGATCTCCCGCCTGTCGTAGAGGTCCAGCAGCAGCGCCGCGACCTCGCGCGCGCGCCGGAGCGACGGGTTCTGCGCCGTGTAAAGAAAGCTCTTTTCCACCGGTACGCCGTGGCCCGAGAAAAACTTCCGCCCATTGCTGCCCACGACGAAAAGGCGGCTGTTGGGATGCTTTTTCAGCCGCCGCAGCGTTTCCTGAATAACGTTCTGATTGTATGCGCCCGCAAGCCCGCGGTCCGCCGTGACGACGACATAGGCATAGGTGCCGTCCTGCGTGTCATCGTCGGCGTCGCCCTTGAAAAAGTATGGGCTTTCGATCTCGCCGGCGCACTGGAAGATGCGCTCGATCTCGCCGGAGAGGGCGGTGAAGAACGGGCGCGTTTTTTCAAGCTCCTCCTTCGCCCGCCGCATCTTGGTCGAGGCGATGAGGTACATGGCGTTTGTGACCTTCTGCGTGCTCTTGACGCCCGCGATGTGCTCGCGGATCTCCTTCATGCCGGACATGGCGCCCCTCCCCTCTCACGGTGCTGCCGTTTTACTGCGCCAGCGTCTGCTGCGCGTATTCCTTCGCGCACGCGGCGATGCGCTCGTGCTGCTCGTCGCTCAGCTGCCCGCTCTGCTGGATGGCGCGGCACAGCGCGCCCTGCGTTTCGCGGAAATGCTGCAAAAGCAGCGGGATAAAGTCCCCGATCTGCTCTGCCGGGATATTTTCCATCGCGTGGCCCAGCCCCGCGGCCAGCAGGATGACCTGCTCATACTGCTCGTAGGGATGATACTGCTTCTGGCGCAGCATCTGCATCAGACCCTGCCCGTAGCGCAGCAGCCGCGCGGTCGATTCGTCCATGTCGCTGGAAAACTGCGTGAACGTCTCCATCTCGCGGTACTGCGAGAGGTCAAGGCGGATGGTCTTGGCGGCCTTTTTCATGGCTTTGGTCTGCGCGTCGCCGCCCACGCGGGACACGGACAGGCCCACGTTGACCGCCGGACGCTGGCCGGAGAAGAACAGCTTCGTCTCCAGGATGAGCTGCCCGTCCGTGATGGAGATCACATTCGTCGGGATGTACGCCGACACGTCGCCCGACTGCGTCTCTACGATCGGCAGCGCCGTAAGGCTGCCGCCGCCCTTCTCCGCGCTCAGGTGCGCTGCGCGCTCGAGCAGGCGGGAGTGCAGATAGAATACGTCGCCCGGGTACGCCTCGCGCCCCGGCGAGCGCTCGAGCAGCAGGCTCATGGCGCGGTAGGCGATGGCGTGCTTGGAAAGATCGTCGTAGACGATCAGCACGTCGCGCCCCTTGTTCATAAAGTATTCGCCCATGGCGCAGCCCGCGTAGGGCGCGATGTACTGCAAGGGGGCAGGGTCGCTCGCCGGGGCGTTGACGATGATGGTGTAATCCATCGCGCCGTGCGCCTCCAGCGTCTTTTCCAGCTGGGCGACGGAGCTTGCCTTCTGCCCGATGGCGACGTAGATGCAGATGACGTCCCTGCCGCGCTGGTTGACGATGGTATCGAGCGCGATGGCGGTCTTGCCGGTCTGGCGGTCGCCGATGATGAGCTCGCGCTGGCCGCGCCCGATGGGGAACATCGAGTCGATGCAGAGGATGCCCGTTTCCAGCGGCGTATCGACGCCCTGACGGTCGATGATGCCGGGCGCGGGGCTTTCCACCGCCCGGTAGCCGTCGGCGCGGATCTCGCCGCGCCCGTCGATGGGCGCGCCCAGCGCGTTCACCACGCGCCCGAGGAAGCCCTCCCCCACGGGCACGCCCGCCGTGCGCCCGGTGCGGCGCACCGTGCCGCCGGCGCTGACGGAAGCATCGCCGTCAAACAGGATGCAGCCCACGCTTTCCTCCGAAAGGTCCTGCACCATGCCGCGCACGCCGCCCTCGAAGAGCAGGATCTCGCCGTAGGCGGCGCCGGGGAGCCCGTCCACGCGGGCGATACCGTCGCCCACGGCAAGCACCGTGCCGATCTCCTGCGCAAGCGCCTTCGGCGTCCAGGAAAGCACCGTCTCCTTCAGCAGCGGGATGACGTCGCCCTCCGCCGCGGCAAGCCTCTCCAGCGCGTCGCGGAACTGCCGCAGCCGCCCCTCGGCGCTCCAGTCGTATACCTCCGCGCCAACCTCCAGCCGGAAGCCGCCGGGGTAATCGCCGCTCTCGCGCCACGCCAGCGTAGCGCCTTCGCCGTATTTTTCACGTAAAAACGCAAGGAAGCGCTTCTCCTGCTCCGCTGTAGGGCGCTCGGCAGAGAGAAGGACCGCCTCGATGCCGCCGGTGCGCTCAGCCATTGTCTCCGCGCTCCTCCGCCGTGTCCAGAAACTGCTCATAAGCGTCCGACGTGCTGGAAAGCACCAGCTTTCCCGCCGCGGCGCTCACCAGCTCGGACACCTCGCCCTTCGCCTGCGCCAGCACGCGCTCGCGCTCGCTCGCGGCGGCGGCGCGCGCCTTTGCCACGATCTCGTCCGCCTGCGCCTGCGCCTGCGCGCGGTGCTCGTCCGCCTCGCGCTGCATCGCCTCGTCCGCCGCCCTGCGGCGCGCGGCGATCTCTTCCCCGGCGTTTTTCAGCTGGGCTTCATAGTCCGCCTTTGTCTGCTCCGCCTGCTTGAGCGCCGCCTTCGCGTCCTCGTCCATCTTTTCATACTGCGCCCTGCGCGCGTTCATATAGTCCTTTACGGGCTTATAGAGCAGAAAGTACAGCGCGCCGAACAGGATCACAAAGTTCACCGCGTGCAGCAGGATCTGCTGAATATTGATGTTAAGCGGCATATCCGTCGCCTCCTTCCGGGGTGGTGTTCGTCATCAGAGGACAAAGATGATCAGGATCGCAACGATCAGCGCGTAGATGATGACCGTTTCGATAAACACAAGGCCCATCATCATCGCCGTGCGGATGGGGCCCGCCGCCTCCGGCTGGCGGGCGATCGCCTCGGTCGCCCTGCCCACGGCGATGCCCATGGCGAGCGCGCCGCCGAGGCACGCCACGCCGATCATCACGCCGGACGCCATCGCCTTGCTGGCGGTCACGTCGTTTCCGTTGCTGCCCTGGGTCACGGCAGCCTGCGCGTCAGGCATCTCCGCCTCGCCCGCGGCGAGCGCCGGGACGGACAGCGCAAGGATCACGATCAGCAGCGCGCAGAGCGCGGAAAGCTTTTTCATCATTTTCATGGCAGTATACCTCATTTCTCAGGCAGCCGTTTCGCTGCGGGCTTTTTTTGTTCTTGCGGTCTTGGGCTTTTTCTCGTGCTTTTCGGTGGACTCGCCGTAGAAGGTCGATACCAGCATCGTCAGGACATACGCCTGGATCAGCGCGTGCAGCAGCGTGAACAGCACGCCCACGACCACCGGCAGCACGACCGACAGCGCCGTGTAGTAATACACCAGCTCCGTCACCAGCGCGCCGGAAAGCAGCGCGCCGAAGAGGCGGAAGCTCATGGAGATCGGCAGCGAGAAATCCTTCAGCGCGTGCAGCATGCCCGGCACGCCCGCGGCGATCAGCCCGCCGAAGAGGATCACGCCGTAGCTCATCACGCCCATGGCGATCGCGCCGTTGATATCGGCCAGCGGCGCCGGCAGGCTCACGGACAGCCCCGACGTCGTCACCGCCTGCACGCCCAGCAGCTCGAAAAGCGTGCTGGAAAAGATGTAAACGCCGGCGGTGAATATGTAGGCGCTGAGGAATTTGCTGCGGTGCGGGCTGCTGCCCTCGGCAAGCCCGTCAAAAAGCCCCACCAGCTGCTCGAGCAGCAGCTGTATCTTCCCCGGCACAACGGTGAACCTCGGGATCACGAAGATCCGGCACAGCAGCGCCAGCACGATCAGGATCCCCGTCACTGTATAGGCTGAGATCAGCCCCGGGTTCACGTCGATCAGCCCGAAGAGGCTGACCTTCAGGTGCTCGTGCAGCACCGCGTCGCGCATGATCTCCTGAATGGATTCCTCCTCGCCCGGGGACGGCGCGAGCATCGCAAGGATCAGCAGCGCGATCACAGCGGCGGCGAACACCAGCAGCTGCCGTGTCCGCTTTTTCTTCTCCACGCTCCTCTACCTCCCTTTCTGTCACAGCTCCGTTTTTTACCAAGCCCTATTTATACCACTTTGCCATAAGGAATGCAAGCGCCCCCGGCGCCTGCCGGCTTTATTTTCGTTTTCTTAACGCCCGCGGCAAATAGAACGCGGCAGGAGGGCGCACCGCTCCCCTGCCGCCGCAATTTTCATGTTTTTGCTGCGCCTCACAGCACGAAGATGATCAGGATCGCCACGATCAGCGCATAGATGATGACCGTTTCGATAAACACAAGGCCCATCATCATCGAGGTCCGGATCTGGTTCGCCGCCTCGGGCTGCTCGGCGATATTGTCCGTCGCCTTCGAGATCGCGCGCGCCATGCCGAGCGCGCCGCCCACGCACGCCACGCCGATCAGGATCGCCACAGTCCACGCCTTCTGCGCTGTCACGCCGCCCTTTTCCTCGTCGTCCTCCGCCGTCACAGCGGCCTGCGGCGCGTCCGCCGCCTCGCCAGCCGCCAGCGCGGGCACGCTGAGCAGGCACAGGAGCGTCAGCGCCGTCAGGATCATCCAGATTTTTTTCATCATATCATTCCTTAACACCATTGCGCAGTTTCTTTGCGAAATCTTTATAAAAAATTTATACCAGCTCTATTCCAAAATTGCAAGTGCTTTTTGAAAAAAGTAAAAAGAAGGGCCTCCGCCGCGCGGAGACCCTCCTCTTTTTGCTTCTTATCTGCGCCTGCGGCGGATATCCTCCCCGAAAAAGAGCAGCAGCTGGTACTCGCCCTGCAGGCGCGAGAGCACCGGCGCGCCGTAGCGCCGCCCCAGCTCGGCAGGGCTGAGATTCGTGGAGATCACGGTCTTTTTCCCGGTGATGAGCCGCGTGTTGACCAGCTGGTACATCGCGCTCTGGACGAAGCTCGTCGCCAGCTCCGTGCCCAGATCGTCCAGGATCAGCAGGTCGCACCTGAGCGCGCGCTCCACGTCGCCGTCCGCCTCGCCGCCTTCCTCGCGCCCGAACTTCTGCGCCTCGAAGCGGGAGAAGATGTGCCCCGCCGTGTCGTAGACCACGCTGTGCCCGCTCCCGCTCACCACGCGCGCGATGGAGGCCGACAGGAACGTCTTGCCGAGCCCCGTCCCGCCCGAGAGCAGCAGATTGCCGCTTTTCGGCGAAAACTCATGGGCGTAGTCCTGGCAGATATCATACACGCGCTCCATATTCTCCCGCGGCGAAACGCCCAGCTCACCGTCCGGCACGGACGAGTAGCAGTCAAAGTCAAAGGTCTCGAAGCTCTGCGTGCCAAGATCCAGCAGCCCCGAAAGCTCGCGGTTCTGCTCGCGGGCATAGTAATCGCGCAGGCACGCGCACACCTCGCTGCCGCGGAAGCCCGTGTCGCCGCAGTGCGGGCAGGCGGGCTTCTCCTCCAGATAGTCCGCCGGATAGCCCATCTGTGCCAGCAGCTGCGCGCGCTCGCCCTGCAGGCGGAGATTCTCCTCGCGCAGCGCCTCGATCGCCGGGCGCGGGTCCGTGCCGCGCCGCAGCCCCGAGGCGATGATCTTTCCCATCGTGCATGACAGCTCGCGCTCGATCTCCCCGATGCGCGGGCAGCGCTGATACACCGCGCGCTGCCGCGCGCGGAAGCTCTCCGCGCGGCGCTGCTTATCCTCGTCATAGCGCGCCAGCGCCCGGCGCATGATCCTGCCGTCGTAGGACATCCCGCTCCCACCTTTCCTCTTATCGCTTCAGATATTCCTTCATCCAGGCGTTCCCGCTGCCGGCCGCGTTCCCGCCGGGCCTGCCCTGCTGCCCGGCGTTCTCCGCCCTGACCTCGGCGGGCGTGTGCAGCCCCTTCTCATGCCAGCGCTTCAGGATGCCGTTGCAGTAGGCCCAGCGGAACTCGTGGCACTTGAGCACCGTGCGGTCATACGCCTCCGCCACCGTTTCGCTCGGAAAGCCCATCTCCGCCCATGCCGAAAGGTACTTCTCCTCCCCCGGCGAGGCGGCGCGCCCGCCCAGCTGCAGGGCCGCCATGTACTCGGGGTATCTGCCGCGCAGCGCCTGCTCGCGCTTCATGTATTCGTTCGCCTTCTCCACAGTGAAGATCTCTCTTCGCGCCCAGGCGTAGCCTTCCTTTTCGATCTCGCGCATCACCGGCAGGTGCCCCGCGCCCAGCTGCTGCTCCTTTTTTGCGATGCAGTAGCTCACCAGCGTGTACACCACGTCCGCCGGCAGCCCAAGCTCCTCGTAAAGCCCCAGCAGCTTCTTCACCGACGGCGTGGACAGCGGCCCGAGCCTGCGCTCGACCTCGCGCAGCAGCCCCGCAAACCGCCCGTCGCTCTCCAGCCTGCGCGCGATGTCCTCGCGCGAGTACTCCGGCGGCTCCTGCGGCGGACGAGGCACGTCCGGCGCGGAGCGCCCCGCCTCTTTTTCCTCCGCCGCGGCGACCAGCCCCATCGCGCCGAGCGCCTGCTCCGCCGCGCGAACGCGCGCCATGTCCCATTTCAGCTCCTGCGCCAGCTTCTCCGGCGAGAGCGCGCCGTGTGCGCGCACGATGGCGAGATACAGCAGCGCCGCGTCGCCGCTGCCGCCGCCGATCAGCCGCCGCACCACAGGAGCGGAGATCGTGATATTCTCTTCCTCGCGCAGGTGCAGCACGTAGCCTGCCATGTCCCTCCGCCCCCTTCCGGCAAAATATCATCTTATTCTACATGATTTTTTCTGTTTCGTAAATATGAATTTTTCCGCATCCCCCTTTTCACAAAATGCCGGACGTGTTATACTTATCCTGAATCATTGGGTGGAGATCGCCCCTTTGTGCCACCCCACAGCCGAAAGGAGCGCACAGATCATGGAAAACCGCATCACCGTCACCATCTGCGGCGAGGATTATACCTTTGTCGCCGAGGAGGCGCCCTCCTATATGCAGAAGGTCGGCTCCTACGTCAACGAAAAAATGACCGCGCTGCTCGAGTCCGCCAAGGTCGGCCGCAGCGATGCCGCCGTGCTGACCGCCGCGAACATCGCCGACGAGCTTTTCAAGGAGCGCGAGGCCGGCGACGCGCTGCGCCGCCAGCTCAAGCAGTACCTTGACGAGGCGAGCAAGGCGAAAAACGAGGCCAGCGAGCTCAAGCGCGAGATCTTCAAGCTGCAAAACCGCAAGAATTGAGCACCGAGCTGTTGGCGCCCGCCGGCGGGCAGGAGGCGCTCATCGCCGCCGTGCAGAGCGGCGCGGACGCCGTATATATGGGCTTTGGCGCGTTCAACGCGCGCCGCAGCGCGAGGAACTTCTCCGACGAGGAATTCCGCGCGGCGGTCTCCTATTGCCATTTACGGGGCGTGAAGGTCTACCTGACGCTCAACACGCTCGTCACCGACCGTGAGCTTCCCGCGCTTGCAGAGACCGCGCGCACCGCGTCGGAGAGCGGCGTGGACGCGATCCTGGTGCAGGACTGGGGCGTTCTGGCAGCGCTCCGGAAAATCATCCCCGACGTGCCGCTGCACGCCTCCACGCAGATGAGCCTGCACACGCTCTCGGGCGTCCAGGAAGCAGCCCGGCTCGGCATAACGCGCGCGGTGCTCGCGCGCGAGCTTTCACGCGATGAGATCGCCGAAATTTGCGCTCTCAGCCCCATCGAGATTGAAGCATTCGTCCACGGCGCGCTGTGCATGTGCTACAGCGGCCAGTGCGAAATGTCCGCCGTCATCGGGCGGCGCAGCGGCAACCGCGGCGCCTGCGCCCAGCCCTGCCGCCTGCCCTACGGCTTTTCCGGCAGGGCGGACAGCCATCCGCTGAGCCTGAAGGACGCGAATCTCGCGCCCTTCGTCCCCGAGCTGGAGGATATGGGCGTCGCGTGCCTGAAGATCGAGGGGCGCATGAAGCGGCCCGAGTACGTCGCCGCCGTGACGGAAGTTTACGCGCGTCTCCTGCGCGAACATCGAGGTCCGACAAAGGACGAGCAGAAAAAGCTTGCCCTCGCCTTCTCGCGCGGCGGCTTCACCGAGGGGTACTACCGCGGCGTGCGCGGGCGCGAGATGTTCGGCACGCGCCCCGAAAACGCAAGATGGCCCGAGGACTGGTTCAGCGAGCTCCGCGCGCGCTATGAAAAGGAAAATTCGCGGCTCGTACCGCTCGAATTTACCTGTGCTATCCGCGCTGAAAAACCAATGTGCTTGACAGTCAAAGACGCAGACGGTCATGCTGTGAGCGTCACCGGCGCGGTGCCCGAGGCGGCGCGCAGCCGCGCTATCGCCGCGGAGGAGGTCGAAGCGCGCCTCAGAAAAACCGGCGGCACGGCGTTTTCGGTGAAGCATTGCAGCATCGAGCTGGACGGCGGCCTCGCCGTCAGCGCGGGCGCGCTCAACGCCCTGCGCCGCGAAGCGCTCGCGCAGATGGAAGCGCAGCGCACCGCCGTACCGGAGCGCCGCGCATTCAGCTTTACCCCGCCGGAAACGGTCAAAAACAGCGCGGATGAACCGCTTTTGACTGTCTCCCTCCACAGCCCGGAGCAGCTGAGCGAGGAACTCATTGCTCTTTCCCCCGCGCGGGTATATATCCCTGTCGAGCTGCTGCCGCAGCTCGAGCTTGCGCCGTATCTCGGCAGGACCGAGTTTTTCGCCGTCCTGCCGCGCATCTGCCGCACGCAGGACGAGCCGGTCCTCCGCGCGCTGCTCGAGGACGCCGCCAGGAAGGGCGCCGCCGGCGTGTCGATCGGCAACCTCGGCCATCTGCCGCTCGTGCGCGGGCTTGACTGCAAGCTGCACGGCGATTGGCCGCTGAACCTCTGCAACTCCGCCGCGCTCGCTTTCTGGAAAGAACAGGGGCTTTCCAGCGCCTGCGCCTCGTTTGAGCTGCGCGACGCGCAGCTCCGCGATTTGAGCAAGTGCATTCCCTGCGAAGCCATCGTCTACGGCCGTCTGCCCCTGATGATCACGGAAAACTGCCTGAATGCGAACGCGTTCGGCTGTCGATACTTTCATGAGCGCCCTGTTTCCGCCCCGGCGGACGGCGCGTGCGCCGCTGCGCCCGAGCTCACCGACCGGCGCGGCGAGCGCTTCCCCGTGCTGCGCGCGTGGGGCTGCCGCAG
>DHMW01000114.1:3998-9817 GCA_002405995.1 Oscillospiraceae bacterium UBA4632 | reverse complement strand
CTGCCGGAGCTCAAGATCCGCGTCGTGAACGTGGTCGATTTGATGAAGCTCCAGCCGCACACCGAGCATCCCCACGGCCTGACCGACGCAGAGTATGACACGCTCTTCACCAGGGACAAGCCCATCATCTTCGCCTACCACGGCTATCCCACGCTGATCCACGAGCTGACCTACCGCCGCCACAACCGCAACCTGCACGTGCGCGGCTATAAGGAGGAGGGCACGATCACGACCCCGTTCGACATGCGCGTGCTCAACGACATCGACCGCTTCGACCTCGTCATCGACACGGTGCAGCGTCTGCCGCAGCTCGGCAACCGCGGCGCCTACCTCATCCAGAAGATGAACGACAAGCTCGTCGAGCACCGCCAGTATATCAAGGACAACGGCGTGGACCTGCCCGAGGTGCGCGCATGGAAGTGGAACGGCGGCAAGGGCGCCGAGGCGTAAAGGAGGCAGAGCTTTATGCGAATTGCGATCCCCGTCACGGGAGAGGCCGTCTCCTCTCCGCTCGGCAGCGCGGAGGGCTTCCGGTTCTATGAGGATGACCACGGCAGGATCGTGCGCCAGTTCCTTGTACCGATGGAGAAAAGCGGCACAGACGCCGCCGTCGCCCTTCTGGAGCGCTACGGCATCGACGCGCTGCTCTGCGGCGCGGTGAGCGAGGGCGAGCGCACCGCTGCCGGCATGGCGGGCATCATGCTCTTTCCCGGTTATTCCGGCAAGGCGGACGACGCCGTGCTGCACTTTCTGAGCGGCAGCGTTGTGCGCGACCCGGACAACCATTGCAACGCCTGCGGCTTCAAAAGCGCATGCTCGCTCAAGGACAAGGGCGGCTGCGGCAGCATCTGAACAGCAAAAGGGGGCAAGCCTTTCGGCTTGCCCCCTTTTTATTCTGTTACGCCGCGGGACGCGTGGTGGAAAGGTAGTCGGAATTGATCCAGCCGAACCTGCCGTCCACGCTGACAAACGTCCACCCGTCCTGCTTGGCGGCCGCCTGCACCTCGCTGCCGAGCGGCACGGTCGTGACCTTGTCGTAGCTCGTGCCCGGGCCGCTGCGCAGATTCACGCCGCCGGTGGTGTAGTAAATGTAATACTTGTCATAAACCGAGCTTGGCTTGACGGCGACCTCGTCGTGGCCCGTGAGGTCGAGCCAGTCGATCACATCGTCCGAGGCGGCCTGTGTGCCGGACTGGGTATCGTCCCCGGTCTGCGCCGCGCCGCCTGACGGATCCTCGAGCAGCACATCATCCTGCGCCGTGCCGCCGTCTTGCAGCTGCTCGAGCTTTGTCTGCGCGGCGGCAAGGTCGCTGCGCGCGCTCCTGAGCTTGAAGCCCAGCACGATCGCGGTGATCAGGAGCACCAGCGAAAGCGCCAGCAGTCCCATAAAAAGCACATACAGCGGATTGCGCCGCGGCTTGCGGCGGCTGACCCGACGGCCCTCCATATCCATTCCTCCTTACAGGTTTCTTTTCCCCTTTATTCTACAAAATCCGCACAAGTTATGTCAAGTGCGCTTTCCTGATTGGACGGATAAATTCACAAAAAGTTCCCAAAGGTGCGAAAAAAGGGAGCCGCAAGGCGGCTCCCCTCTGCATAAGCAGGCTTCAGCGCTGTCCCCTGCGCGCCTTGCGGCGCTCCAGCAGCTCGCGCGGCTCGGCCTCGGCAAGCTTGCGCTCGCGGCGCTCGAGCACCTCCCTCGGCTTTTCGGTGATCTCGCCGGCAGCCTTGAGCGCCTCCTTCGTGGCCAGCGGACCGGCCAGCTCATAGATCAGCACGGAGAAGAGGATGATGTTGCGGATCAGGCCGCCGTCCTCCGCGCCGAGCGCCTGCGCGCTCACGCACATGCCAAGCGCCACGCCCGCCTGCGGCAGCAGCGTGATGCCGAGGTATTTGACGACCTTTTCGCTGCAGCCGACCATGCGCGCCGAGCAGTCCGCGCCCACACATTTGCCGATCGAACGGGCGAGGATGTAGATCACCCCCACGAGCACGAGCGTCGGCTCGGCAAAGACCTCAAGGCGCAGCTCCGCGCCGCTGATGACAAAGAACACTGCCAGCAGCGGCTGCGACCACTTGTCCGCCCGGCCCATCAGATCGTCCGACAGCGGGCAGATGTTGCAGAACACCGTGCCGAGCATCATGCACACCAGCAGCGAGGAAAAGCCCAGCTTCACCTCGCCGAAGTGCGCCTCGAGCATCGAGATGCCGACCGTGAGGAACACGAAGGCAATGGTCATCGACAGGCGGTTGGTGTTGGAATAGAACATCGTCTCGAGCTTGGTGAGAATAAAGCCTGCGAGCGCGCCGAGCAGCAGAGAGCAGAGGATCTCAATGCAGGGATTGAGCAGGATGGAGACAAGGCTCACCGTTCCGCTGACAAGGGCGCGCGCCACGCCGAACGACACCGCAAAGACGATCAGGCCCACCGCATCGTCGAGCGCGACGATCGGCAGCAGCAGGTCGGTCAGCTCGCCCTTCGCCTTATACTGGCGCACGACCATCAGCGTAGCCGCAGGCGCAGTGGCTGAGGCAATGGCGCCGAGCGTGATGGCCGCAGGGAGCGAGAGGATGTCGGGCCGCAGCGTGTGGAAAACGACGAGCGATACATCAACGAGCAGCGTGGCTGCAAGAGCCTGCAGCACGCCGATGATAAACGCCTGGCGTCCGGTTTTCTTCAGCTGGCTGAGGCGGAACTCATTACCGATGGAAAAGGCGATGAAGCCCATCGCCACGTTGGAGATCATCCCCAGCGCCTCGACCTGGTCATAGCTTGCAAAGCCGAGCCCCGGCACGCCGAGCCGCCCGAGCACGAACGGCCCGATCAGCACGCCCGTGACCAGAAACGCCGTCACGTCAGGCAGGTGCCAGCGACTGAAAACACGAGTCATCAAAAGTCCCGCGAGCAGCGCGACGGCAAGATTCAATATAGCTGTCATATAAAACACCTTCGTAAAACAGGTTCTTGGGCGAAAAAGCCGCCCAAGTGCAGTATTGTAGCCTGTCCGCGGCGGAAAAGCAAGCTTTTTCCTTTGAATTCTGCAAAAAACCGGCGGCCCCTTACAGAGCCGCCGGAAGCTTCCCTATTATTTTGTGATCTCACGCACGCCGGAGAGATAGCTCGTGCCAAAGCCGTCGCTGTAATCGCCGCGCAGCCCCTCGCGCAGCAGGTGCGCCGTGCCGTCGAAATACACCGGCGAGAGCGCTGTGCTCTCCAGCAGCATCGACTCGGCGTCATGCAGAAACGCCGCGCGCGCCGACAGGTTCTCCGATGCAGCGGCAACGCCAAGCAGCACATCGTAGGTGCCGTTCTCGTAATCGACGATGTTCTGCGCGTCCGTAGAGCGCCAGCGGTCAAGAAAGCTCATCGCATCGTTATACTGCGCCGTGATCTTCTGCAGCGCCAGCTCGTAGTTTCTCTCCGCGATGCGCGCGTCATATTCCTCCTGCGTCAAGCCGCGCAGCATCACATTCACGCCCAGCGTGTCCCGCCACATCGCCTGCAGGCTCTGCGCAACGGCGGCAAGCTCGCCGTCCTCCACATATAGCAGCTCCACCGGCGGGAACATGCTCGTGCTGTAATAGCCGGCAAAGGTCAGCTCGTTCTTTGCCTCCTCCTGCCGCGCGGCAAGCCCCTCTCCGTCGGTGGGGCACAGCTCGCCGCCCACGGTGCGGAAGTCCTCCTCCGCGCCCTCCGCATCGGTGATGCCGCAGGGCACGAGCCCCGTTGCCGGCCGGTTCTCCGCGCCGCCCGCCGCAGCCGCGCTCACGCGGTCGATGGCAAGGTCGAACGCCTTGCGGATGTGCTCGTTGGAGAAAAGCTCGGTCTGGTTGTTATAGAGCACGCAGCAGGTGGCGTAAATGTCGGTCGCCTGCCAGCTCTCGTCCTGTGAAAGCTCCGCGATCACACTGTCCGGAAGGTGGGAAACATAATCCACGTCGCCCGCCTCGTACAGCGCCCACGCCGACTCCGTATCGGCAGCAAAGATAAATTGCAGCTCATCCGGGCCGACGAGCTTCGACTCGTAATACTCCTCGTTCCGCCCGGCGGTCAGCGCGGCGGACTTGACCCACGTATCCACGCAGTAGGCGCCGTTGGCGGCGATATCCGCGCTCTCAAAGGACACGTCCGCAAGGTCGCGGCGCAGCGGCATCGTGGGCACCGCCGTGCACACGCTCTCGATGAAATAGGCGCAGGGGGAGGCAAGCGTCACGCAGAAGGTGGTCTCATTCTTCGCCGAGACCTGGAGCTTCGTCCTGTCGCCCGTCTCGCGCACCTCGTCATAGCCCGCCACCATGCTCAGCAGCGCATGGTTCGGCGACTGTGTCGCAGGGTCCGCAAGCCGCTGCCACGCATAGACGAAATCGTCCGCCGTGACCTTCTTCCCGTCCGACCAGCGCGCGGACGAACGCAGCGTAAAACGGTAGGACACCGTGCCGTCGTAGTTGACCTCCTCGGTGTATTCCTTCGCCATGCCGTTTGTGAGCACGGCATGACCGCTGCCGTCGTCGCTCATGCGCATCAGATTTTCATACAGCGCGCAGAAAACGGTTTTTGCGTCGTCATCCGTATTCATCGCGGGGTCGAGTGAATCAAGCGCCCCGCACACGCTTGCGCGCAGGACAAACGGCTCCTCGTCCGTCTGCTTTCCGCCGCAGCCGGACAGCAGTCCCAGCAGCAGCGCCGCGCCGAGCGCCAGCCCGGCGATCCGATCAAACTTTTTCATAGGCTCTCCTGTTATGGCAAGCGCGGCAAAACACCGCCCCATTTTTATCACGTGGGAGACATTATATCGAATTTTCCCGGTCTTGTAAAGTAAAGAGCGCGAAAAGTTACAATTTGTTACCAGATCAAGGCGCAAAAAAGGGGCGGAGGCTAATCGTCTCCGCCCCTTTTCAGTCCGTGCTCAGTCCTCGACAAGCCTTCCGTCTTCGTCCAGGTGCGCCCGTTTGATCTCATTGCCCGTAAATTTGGCGATGGCGTCCAGCCGCATGCCGGAGGGATAGTCCGCCACCAGCGTGTAGGCGGCGCCGCGGCGCTTTGCGCGCCCCGTGCGCCCGATGCGGTGGACGTAGTACTCGTTCTCCTGCGGCACATCGTAGTTGAACACCGCGTCCACGTCGTCCACGTCGATGCCGCGCGCGGCGACGTCGGTCGCAACAAAGACCGGCAGCTCGCCGCGGCGGAAGCGCGCCATCACGGCCTCGCGCTTTTTCTGCGGGATGTCGCCGTGGATGCAGTCCACATCCAGTCCCTCCATCATGAGGAACGCCTTGAGCCGCTCAGCCATGCCCTTGGTGTTGCAGAAGGCGATCACGCGCTCCAGTCCCTCCGAGCGGATGATCTGCGCCATGGCGTGCGCCTTGTCGTTCTGCCCTACATCCACGCGGTACTGCGCAATGTCAGGCTTGTTCTCCTCCTTCGCCTGCACCGTGATCTCCTCGGGATCGCGCTGATACATCCAGCTGATGTCCATGACCTCACGCGAGATCGTCGCGGAGAACATGCCGAGGTTGCGGCGGCTCTTGAGCTTGTCCAGAATGCGCGTCACATCGTGGATGAAGCCCATGTCGAGCATACGGTCGGCCTCGTCAAGCACAACGGTCTTGACATTGTCAAGCTTTACCGTGCGGCGCTTCATGTGGTCGCTCAGGCGGCCCGGCGTCGCCACAACGATCTGCGGGTGCTTTTTGAGCGCGTCGATCTGCCTGCCGATGGGCGCGCCGCCATACAGGCACACGATGCGCACGCCCGGAAGATACACGCACAGGTCGCGCAGCTCCGCCGTGATCTGCATGGCAAGCTCGCGCGTCGGCGC
>DHMW01000114.1:0-3890 GCA_002405995.1 Oscillospiraceae bacterium UBA4632 | reverse complement strand
GGGATGCCGAAGGCAAAGGTCTTGCCCGTGCCGGTGGGGGCCTTGGCGATCACGTCCTTCCACTCGCGCATCGGCGGGATGCAGCCCGCCTGCACGGGAGTACTTTCTTCAATATTTTTCTTTTTCAGCGCGCGCTGCACCTCATCGGTAAGCCCCAGGCTGTCAAAGCGCACACCCTGCGTGAATTCCATAGCGGTTTCCTCTGTTTTCTCATATTTTCAGTCATAGATGATTATATCACGGCTGTCAATACAGAAACGCCGGCCGCGCGGCTTTCAGCGCAAAGCGCATATCCCGGAGCGCTTTATCGCAGCCAGACAGGCACCCGTGACCGGCACCCCTGCGGCGCTCACCGCTGTGCCGAAGCTGTCCACCGGTACTTTTCCCGATACTCGCCGGGCGTGCTGCCGGCGCAGGCTTTGAACGCTCTTGAAAAATGACTGGCAGAGGAAAAGCCGAGGTAAGAGCGATCGCGGTCAGGAATTTATCTGAATAGCGGAGGAGGCGCTTTATTTCCTCCGTTCTTTCCTTCAGAATGAAGTCGGTCAGCGTTTCTGAACAGCACCCCATTTGTTAGACAAGTATGGTGCAATACTTGGAACTAAGAAATGGGGTGCTGTTCAAACCTCCTCTCCGGTGCTTCTTGTACACTTTTCCATTTCGTCTGTGCAAATTGATGGATGGCTCCTTATATTTTTCGTGTGCCTACAGCATGGCAATAAAGTTCCAAAGGAGCTTTGTCCCGTAGAACAAAATTACTACGCCACAGGCCACGTTGATTGTGCGCAGGACCTTCGCGTTGAATTTACTGCTGAACAGGGAGATTGCCAGCGTCAGTCCAGTAAACCACAGGCACGACGCTGCAGCAACGCCGCTGATGAACGGCAGCGACCGCTCTGGCGGCAGCGTCACGCGAAACGCGCCGAGCATCATCGTCCCATCAATGATCGCCTGCGGATTGAACCACGTCACCACGCAGGCGGATGTGATCGTCTTAGAGATGGTATCTGCCGTCTTTTTCTGGTCGATTCTCTCCGCCTTTGCTCGTAAAAGCCCAATGCCAATATACAGCACAACCCCGCTTCCCAGCAGCAATATGACCTTTTGCAGCCACTCATACCGCTGCATCAGCGCGCCAATGCCGAAAAAGCAGCCCAGTGCCAGCGTCACATCAAAAAAAATGACGATCAAAGCGGTCAGCATTGCGCGGCGGCGCGTGTGCGTCAGTGCAGAATTGATGACAAACAGGTTTTGCAGTCCGATAGGAGCTACATAGGCAAGTCCCATTGTCAGCCCTTGTAAAAAGAAGCGCATTTCTCAGTTCCTCCTCAGCCAAATTATTTGACCGCCACACTTGATAATCTTTTGCTTTTCGCCTACAATACAGAAAATCATGTGTAACGTCCACATTATAACGACTGCCCTTCTTCTTGTCGTCAGCCAAACGAAAAAAGAGAGGCCAGCCAAAAAAGGAGGAAGTCCCGATGAAGCGTGCCGTACCCATCATGATCGACTGGAAACCGAACAAAAACAGCATCGTACCAGTTTATCGGCAGATCGTTCAGTTCGTCTGCGACAAGGTCGCGCGCGGCGACTGGCCGGTCGGCACACGCCTTCCACCACAGAGAGCACTTGCATCGCTCTTTGGGGTAAACCGCAGCACTGTGACCGCTGCAATTGACGAGCTGGTCTCCTATGGCATCGTCGCCGGAAATCGCAGCGCAGGCGCTCAGATCGTCAGCGATTCATGGTCTCTCCTGCTGCCTTCCGCGCCGGATTGGAGCAAAATGATCTCCTCCGGCTTTTTCCGTGAAAACGATCGCACAATTCAGGAAATCAACCGTCTGGAATTCGACCCAGACGTGATCCGTCTCGGCACCGGCGAGCTTGATCCGCGCCTGTTCCCTGCGGAAATGTGGCAGAGCATCCTGCAGAAGCTGAGCGGAGAGGTCTTGAGCCTTGGTTATCTGGAACCGCTCGGTCTGCCCACGCTGCGGCAGGCAATCGCCGCGCACATGGAAACACTGGGCGTCCACACTTCACCCTCCTGCATTCTTGTCACCTCCGGAGCATTACAGGGGCTTCAGCTGATCTCCGCCAGCCTGCTCCCCAGCGGCTCCACGGTCTTTACAGAGGCCCCGACCTACTTAAAATCCCTGCGGGTCTTCCAGTCCGCAGGGATGAAGCTCTCCGGTCTTCCGATGGACAGCGATGGGCTGTCGCTCCGCGCCCTTTCTGCCGCGCTGGGTACAAAAACTTCGCACCATCCTGCCATTCTTTATACGATCCCCACCAATCAGAATCCGACCGGTCTCACCATGCCTGTTGAGCGCCGTCAGGCGCTGATGGCGCTGTGCGCAGAAAACCGCCTGCCGATCATCGAGGATGGCGCGTATCACGAGCTTTGCTACGACGCGGAAGCGCCCCTGCCCCTCAAGGCATTCGACCAAAGCGGCAACGTGCTGTACCTCGGCAGCGCTTCGAAAACGCTTGCACCGGGACTGCGCGTCGGCTGGGTCATCGCGCCCGAGCCAATCGTACAGCGGCTGGGCGATATCAAGATGCAGACAGACTACGGCGCAAGCTCCATCTCACAGTGGATCTTTGCCGAGTTTCTTACAAGCGGGCTGTACCGGCGCTATCTGGATGAACTGCGCGGCGAACTGCGACGCCGCAGGGATCATGCACTTGCCGCACTGGAACTGCATTTTTCCGATCTTGCCAGCTGGAATGAGCCGGCCGGTGGCTTTTACATCTGGCTCACATTCAAAGAGGAGATCCCCATCGACCATCTTTTTGAACGGGCCGTACGAGAACATATTCTCTTAAATCCCGGCGACATATACGACTTCACGCGTAGCCGTTCTCTGCGTTTGTCCTTCGCCTACATGACGAGTGTGGAATTTGAAGCGGCAATCGACCAACTGGCGCAAATGCTCCGCTCAGACAATACTGTCTGACCGTCATGAAGCAAAACACCTATCACTACAGCTAAAAAGTATAAGCTTGGGCACCGTAATCAGAGTCATAGGTCCCATTTTGGCAGCGGTGTTAATATTCTCTTTATGCACATCTGCCACGCGAGACACTTCACAAAAGATGCGAATTAAATGCAGTTTCGCAGCCCAAAGCGCTATAAGTGAGCTTTCTTTCGTTGGCGAGATAGAAGTATCAGATAGCTATCTTCAGCGCCTTTCCGATTTGATTCTATCAAAAAAAGTGGGAAGACTGATAGGAAAATGACACCTCATCTATGCAATTGCCCTGTTGTCCATTCGTTCGCAACTTGTCGTCCCACGACTACGCAATACTACACCTAACCCTACCTGTGTCGTATTGCGTAGTCGTAGGCGTAGATAGTGAATCACTCGCTGCTTGCTGCTTTCTCAAAAGCTGGTTGATATCTCCCGCCTTGATTCCCTGCATCTCCAACCGCCCGATATCAGGATAGATATGCTTCTCAAGTTGAAGACGATAATTGTAAATCGTGTTTTCGCTGCATCGCTGTCGGATGTCTGGCAGAAAGGTTTCTTCGCAGTATCGCTTGAACGTCATTCTGTTCTTCTCATCAAGAATTCTTTTCAGTTCCGCTTGCTGTAGCTCTTCCTTTCTCTCTTTTCGTGTCTTGACCTTTCCGTTCTTGCAATCCTGCTCAAACTTTGCTGCCACATCTCGAAGCCTCGCTTTGACAGTCTTTGTAGCTAATCCCTCTGGTACATCCCATCTCATCGTATAGGGAGATTTGCTGTAGCCTCTGCTAACGGATATCTCATAGAAAAAACTGCCATTCTTTCGCTGCTTCTTCTTTACCGAAGCCATTAAATTTTCCCCCTTAAGGCGCAGACAGTGTCGCAATACTCTGTACTGCGCTGCTGCGGACCAATTCCCGA
>DHMW01000015.1 GCA_002405995.1 Oscillospiraceae bacterium UBA4632 | reverse complement strand
TGAGACCGGCGGAGAAGGCGTCGGTGGCGTGGATGATGCCGCAGTCGGCGGCGGCCTCGGTGACCTGGGTGGTGACTTCCTTCACGTTGTTGCCGTAGGTGAGCTTATCGGTGATGGCGGCCTCGTCGATGCCGTAGAAGGCGAAGATCTTCTGGGTGTACTGGCCCACGGGGACGTCGCTGTTGCCGACGGCCAGCATGACCTCGCCGCTCTTCAGGAGCTCGGCCAGCTGGTCAAAGCTCTCGATGCCCTTGGGGTTGCCCTCGGGAACGGCGAGCGTGACCTTGTTTTCGAGCAGGTCAATACGGCTGCCGGCCACGATGAGGTCAAGACCGTCTGGGTTCTTGTCCTTGTCGCCAATGAGGCTGCCGTCCATCGCGTTCATCTGCTTGGGAGCCGCGGAGATGAACAGGTCGCAGTCAGCGCCCTCGCTGATCTGGGTGAGGAGCTTGCCCGAGGAGTCGAAGTTGAAGGTGATGCTGACGTTGGGGGCGACTTCCCTGTACTTTACGGCGATCTCGGTCAGGGTCTCGGTCATGGACGCTGCGGCGAAGACGATCAGATCGACGGATTCCGTGTTCGTGCCGTCCTGATCGGTGTTCGCGTCTGCGTTCGTGTCATCGGTCCTGCTGCCGCAGGCGGTCAGCGCGAGTGCGAGGGAAAGCGCGAGGAACAGGGAGAAAAGCCCTTTCATGATTTCGTTATCCTTTCGTGCGTATAATGCTTCCTTGAAAGCTTGCGCCGCCCGTGCGGCGCAGGCTTTTTCACTTCCCAAACGGGCAGATCGGATAATGGCACGGTTTGCACCCAAGGCACAGCCCGCCCTCGCCGAGCGCGGCGATATCCGCGCGCGTCACGGGTACGTCCGCCGCGATCTTCGGCAGCAGCAGGTCGAAGACCGTCGCGCCCGCGTACATCACGCAGCCGGGCAGCCCCATGACGGGCATGCCGTCGTCAAAGCGGCCGAGCAGGAACATTGCCCCCGGCAGGACCGGCGCGCCGTAGGCGATGATATGCGCGCCCGCGGCCCTGATGCCGCCCGGCGTATTGTCGTCGGGATCAACGCTCATGCCGCCGGTGCAGAGGATCATGTCGGGCTTCTTTCCGCGCATCGCGAGCACCGCGCCGCGCACATTCTCCACCCCGTCGCCGGAGCAGACGACCTCGAGCGTTTCGATGCCGTAGGTCCTGAGCTTGTCGATCACGACCGGCGTGAACGTGTCCTTGATGAGCCCCTTTTTGACCTCGCCGCCGGTGGCGACGATGCAGGCGGTCTTGCGTACATAGGGCTTGAGCGCGAGCAGCGGCTCATCGCCCGCGGCCTGTTCTGCCTTCCGGAGCTTTTCCTCCTCGATGATCAGCGGAATGACGCGCATACCCGCGAGCTTGTCGCCCTCGCGCACGGCGGTGCCGCCCTTTCGCGTGGCGATCATCACCTCGTCCTGGCTGTTCACGGCGACAAGGCGCGCAGAATCGACCAAAAACACGCCGTCGCAGGCGGCCTTGAGCTCGATCTTGCCCTCCTTGACCTCGCTGCGGAGCATGTTCTCCTGCCCGCAGAGGGCGAGGAGCCGCTCCGCCGCGTCGTTTTCGTGCACCATGCCGGGCGTCATCTCCCAGACGTAGAGGTGCTCCTTGCCCATGCTCAAAAGCACGGGGATGTCCTCCTCCGTCACGACGTGGCCCTTGCGGAAGCGCGCGTCCTTATACTGGTCCTTGATGATCTGCGTCATGTCGTGGCAGAGCACATGGCCCACCGCGTCCTCGGTTTTGATGAGTTTCATTGCAGCACCTCGATCTCGTCTCCGGCCTGAATGCGGCCCTCTTTGATCACGATGGCAAAGATGCCCTCGGTCGGCATCACGCATTTGCCTGTCGTGCGCTTGATCTCGCAGTCGTTGTGGCACTGCTTGCCGATCTGCGTGACCTCAAGCTCCGTCTCGCCCACGCGCAGGCGCGTACCGACGGGGAGCGTCCTGAGCTCGATGCCGCGGGTGTTGATGTTTTCGGCAAAAATACCCGCATCCAGCTCAAGCGGGCAGATCTCTCGCATCGTGTCCACGCTCTCGTCGGCCAGCAGGCTGATCTGGCGGTGCCAATCGCCCGCGTGGGCGTCGCCCACGATGCCGTGATGGCATTTTACGTCGATATAGGGTACCTCGTGCTTGCGCACGCCCTTTTTTTCGCTGATGTTCACAGCGGTCACCTGTGCCATCTCTTCATTCCTCCGCTTCATAGACGCCGCTCTTGCCGCCCTCTTTATAGAGAAGGCGGATGCCGTCGATGCGCATATCGCGCTGCACGGCCTTGCACATGTCATACACCGTGAGCGCGGCGACGCTGACGGCCGTCAGCGCTTCCATTTCAACGCCCGTTTCGCCGTGGCAGCGGACCTCGCTGCGGATGTGCAGGGCGGTTTCTTCCAATTCAAATGCGATGTCCACCTTCGTCAGCAGCAGCGGGTGGCACATCGGGATGAGCTCGCTGTTTTTTTTCGCGGCCATGATGCCCGCGACCTGTGCGACCGCCAGCACATCGCCCTTGCCGATGGAGCCCTCTTTGATCCTGTCCATCGTCGCTTTCGTCATGCGGACCGTCGCGGCGGCGCGTGCCGCGCGATAGGTCTGCGCCTTTTCGCTCACGTCCACCATGCGGGCGCGGCCCTGTTCGTTAAAATGCGTCAGTTCCATTCTCAGCCTCCGATCGCAAACATGCCGCGGTGCGTCTCCGTGACGCCGGTCTCGTCCATGCGGTGGCGCGCCGGCTTCATCAGAATGCCGCGGCGGATGGCGCGCTCCAGCTCCTCGCCGGATAAGCCCCGCAGCGGGAGCTCTGCGTCCGAATGCAGGCAGGGCTTTAGCTTCCCGTCCGCCGTGATGCGGATCCTTGTGCAGTCCGCGCAGAAGGCGCAGCTCATCGGCTCGATCAGGCCGACTGTCCCTGCCGCTCCCGGCAGGCGGTACAGCTGCGCAACGCCGCTGCGGCCTGCGGACCGCAGCTCCGGCACGCGGGAAAGGACCGCCTGCGCGGGCAGGAACCGCTCCGGCGGCCATGCCGCGCAAACGCCCATCGGCATCAGCTCGATGAAGCGCACCTGCCAGGGATGCTCGCGCGTCAGGTCAACAAAATCGGCGATCTCGTCGTCGTTGATGCCTCCGAGCAGCACGCAGTTGAGCTTGAGCTTCGCAAAGCCCGCGCGCTCCGCCGCCTCGATGCCGCGCAGCACGTTTTCCAGCTCGCCCGTGCGCGTGATCTCGCGGTAACGCTCCGGCCGGAGCGTATCAAGGCTGATGTTCAGCCGGTCCACGCCGGCGTCTTTCAGCGGTGCGGCAAGCCGGGCGAGGTGCGTACCGTTCGTGGTCAGGCACAGCTCCTCGATGCCGGGGACGGCGCGCAGCATGGCGCACAGCTCCACGATCCCGCGCCGGACCAGCGGCTCGCCGCCGGTCACGCGGAGCTTCCTGACGCCGAGGGACGCGGCTGCCGCCGCAAAATCCCGCAGCTCCTCAAACGAGCACAGCGCTCCGTGCGCACGCTTGCACACGCCCTCCTCCGCCATGCAGTAGCGGCAGCGGAGGTCGCACAGCTCCGTCACCGACAGCCGCAGATAGCTGATGCTTCTGCCAAGTGTATCTACCATAAGACACGATCCTTTCGTTTCGGCAACTATTGTAGCATCTGCGGCCGCCGCATTCAAATCCGAAATGCGATATTATCGGATATTTGGCCGGAAATATCGGATTATTCTTGACAAAGGATCACGAAGGCGCTATGCTGGCGGTAAAGGGGGGCGGTGCGCCGTGATGGATGGGAACATCATATTGTCGGTCGCGAAGGCGATGGAGCTGCTCCAGCTTCTGAGCCGGTCGAAAAAGCCGCTGTCGCTCAAGGAGCTGACCGGGCAGTGCGGCTATCCGAAAAGCACGGTGTTCGGGCTTCTGACCACCATGCGGACGTATGACGTGGTCGCGCAGACGTCGGACGGAAAGTATTCGCTGGGGCTGCGGCTGTTTGAATACGGCCGGCAGGTGGAGCGCTCGTGGGACATTTCTTTCGTGGCGCGCCCCTATATGGAGCACCTGTGCCAGCAGACGGGCGCGTCCGTCATGCTCTCGGTCTGCGAGGGGGGCAGCGTCATCACGCTCGACCAGGTGGAAACGCACGGCGGGCTGCGCATCGTGTCCGACGTCGGCTCCCGGATGCCGGTCTACTGCACGTCGCAGGGCAAGGTGTTTTTGGCGCACATGTCGCGCGCCGGCGCCGAGGCGCTGCTGCGCGCGCAGCACATGACGCAGTTCACGCCGCACACCGTTACGGATGTCCCCGCGCTGATGCGCGAGGCTGAGGCCTGCCGCGCGAACGGCTACGCCATCGAAAACGGCGAATACAAGATCGGTCTGCGCTCCATCTCCGCGCCGGTCTACAACGTGGAGGGCAAGGCCGCCTACGCCGTGGGTGTGATCGGCATGTTCCGCAGTACCGGCTCCGAAGAATTCCGCGCCGCCGTGGGGCGGGTCTGCGACACGGCGGCCATGATCTCGACCGCGCTGGGTTACCGAAAACAGGAGGGGGCATTATGAGCTACACGGCATCCGTCATCACCGTCAGCGACCTTGGCAGCAGGGGGCTGCGGCAGGACACCAGCGGTCCCGCCGTGAAAGCCATGCTGGAGGAAGCGGGCTTTGCAGTTATCCATACCGCCATCGTTCCGGATGAAAGGGAACAGATCAGCGCCGTTCTCCGCGACTGCGCGGACCGAAAGCGCATCGACCTGATCATCACCACTGGCGGCACGGGGCTTTCGCCCCGCGACGTTACGCCGGAGGCGACCGCCGACGTGCTGGAGCGGGAGATCCGCGCCATCCCGGTCGCCATGTGGGTGGAGGGGCTGAAGATCACGCCCCGCGCCATGCTCTCCCGCGCCGCGGCGGGCACGCGCGGCAAGAGCCTCATCGTCAATCTGCCCGGCTCGGAAAAGGCGGCGCGCGAAAATCTTGCCGCCGTGCTCGGCGCGCTGGAGCACGCGCTGCACATGATCGCAGCCGAGGGGCACGGCTGAGAAAGGCGGAGCGGCGAAAAAAATTCAGCAAATTGCCGGAAATACTTTCTTGACAAAAGCGATGCTGCTGTGTTACCTTAAAAAGGTAAATGAATCAGGTGACCGGATGAAAGGCTCGGAAGAGACCGCGCGCAGCGCGGCGCCGAAGGGGAACGCAAAAGCTCTCAGGCAAAAGGACCGGGCTCGGACGGCACTCCGAAAAGCGCAGTCTCTCGTCTGCGCGCCGAAGGTGCAACCTGTATGATGCGATCAGCGGCAGGGAAACTCTCAGGTCATAAAACGGAGGCACAAAGTTCCAAGGGGAGCTTTGTGCTTTTTTGTTATTTCCAATTTTAATTATTTTGAAGAACTTGATTCAAAAAAGTAATGGAGGATGCGCAATATGGAAAGAAAGACCCCGCTGTATCAGACGCACGTGGACATGGGCGGGAAGATCGTCGAGTTCGGCGGCTTCCTGATGCCTGTGCAGTACCCCACCGGTGTGATCGCCGAGCATATGGCCGTGCGCGAAAAGGCCGGCCTGTTCGATGTGTCGCACATGGGCGAGCTGCGGCTGAAGGGACCTGACGCCGTGGCCAACGTCCAGAAGCTCATCACCGCCGATATTTCCGGCATGAAGGACGGCGACATCAAGTACGCCATGTTCTGCAACGAAGCGGGCGGAATCATCGATGATTTCATCGTTTACCGCTGCGCGGCGGACAACTACTGGCTCGTTGTCAACGCGGGCAACCGCGAAAAGGACGCCGCCTGGGTCGAGAGCCACCTCTCCGGCGACGTGGACTACCGCGACGAGGGCAACGACTGGGGTCAGGTCGCCCTGCAGGGTCCCAGGTCCGGCGACATTCTCAAGAAGCTCTGCCCCGAGCAGTACATCCCCGCGAAATACTACACCTTTATCGACAATGTTCCGCTGGAGCTGGGCGGGCGCACGATCCGCGCGCTCGTCTCCCAGACGGGCTACACCGGCGAATACGGCTTTGAGATCTACTGCAAGGCCGGGGACACGGTCGATCTGTGGAAGGCGCTGCTGAAGGCGGGCGAGGAGTACGGCCTGATCCCCTGTGGTCTCGGCGCGCGCGACACGCTGCGGCTGGAAGCTTCGATGCCGCTCTACGGTCACGAGATGAACGAGGAGATCACGCCGAAGATGGCGGGGCTTCCCTGCAAGCTCACGGGCAAGGACTTCATCGGCCGCGATGCGCTTGCCGCGCTCGGCGCGCCGAAGATGAAGCGCATCGGCATGAAGGTCGTCGGGCGCGGCATCGTGCGCGAGCACTGCGACCTCTACACGATGGAGGGCGAGAAGCTCGGGTGGGCGTCCTCCGGTACGTTTGCGCCGTTTATCGGCTGCGGCGTGGCGATGGGCTATATCCCCGCCGGGGACATCGAGATCGGCAGACATCTCAACGCCGATGTGCGCGGCCGCATGGTGGAGCTGGAGATCGTGCCGATGCCGTTCTACAAGCTGGAGCGCTGAAATAAGCTTCCCGCTGACCAACAGTTATCAACAATAAATATACATCCAACTTTGAGGAAAGATTTTGAGGAGGAAATTACCATGAACATCCCTGCTGAGCTGAAGTATTCCAAGTCCCACGAGTGGGTCAAGATGGACGGCGACGTCGCCGTCATCGGCATTTCCGATTTTGCCCAGGACGCGCTGGGCGATGTGGTGTTCATCAACCTGCCCGCCGAGGGCGACGAGGTGAGCGCCGGCGAGAGCTTTGGCGATGTGGAGTCCGTCAAGGCTGTGAGCGACATCATCTCCCCCGTCACGGGCGTGATCTGCGCGGTCAACGATGCGCTTTCCGATGCGCCGGAAACGCTCAACGCCGATCCCTACGGCGCGTGGATCATCAAGGTAAAGGATGTGGGCGAGACGGAGGAGCTGCTCGACGCCGCCGCTTACGAGGCGCACTGCGCCGAGGAGGGCTGAGATGGGCTCCTACGTTCCCACCACGGCAGCGGAACGGGAAGAAATGCTGGCCGCCATCGGCGTTGAGAGCCTTGAGGGGCTTTACAGCGCCGTTCCGCAGGAAATGCTCCTGCCGGACGGCGGGCTGAACATTCCCGATGGCATGAGCGAGCTTGAGGTGCGCGAGGCCGTCACCGCCATGGCCGAAAAGAACAGGGTCTTCAAGGCCGTTCTTCGCGGCGCGGGCGCTTACCGCCACTTTATTCCCGCCGTTGTCAAGTCCATCACCTCCCGCGAGGAGCTTGTCACCTGTTACACGCCCTATCAGGCGGAGATCAGCCAGGGCGTTCTGCAGGGAACGTTCGAGTTCCAGACGATGATCTGCGAGCTGACCGGCATGGATGTGGCCAACGCCTCGCATTATGACGGCGCGACCGCCGCCGCCGAGACGATCCCCATGTGCCGCGACCGCAAGCGCACGAAGGCGTATGTTTCCGCCTGTGCCAATCCGCAGGTCATTGAGACGATGCAGACCTACTGCTTCGCCTCGAACACCGAGCTTTTTATCGTCCCCGCAAAGGATGGCAGGACTGACCCCGATGCGCTGAAGGCTGCGCTCGGCGATGACGCCGCGTGCTTCTACCTCCAGCAGCCGAACTACTTCGGCCAGATCGAAGATGCGAAGGCAATCGGCGGGATCGTCCGCGCCGCGGGCGCAAAGTTCGTCATGGGCGTGAACCCCATCGCCTGCGCCATCCTGCCCACGCCGCGCGAGATGGGCGCGGATATCGCGGTGGGCGACGGCCAGCCGCTGGGGCTGGATATCGCCTTCGGCGGCCCGTTCCTCGGCTTTATGGCGACGACTGCCGCCATGACGCGCAAGCTCCCCGGCCGCATCGTCGGCCAGACGAAGGACGTGGACGGCAAAACGGGCTATGTGCTCACGCTCTCCGCGCGCGAGCAGCACATCCGCCGCGAAAAGGCCAGCTCCAACATCTGCTCCAACCAGGCGCTGTGCGCGTTCACCGCAGGCATTTATATGGCGGCGATGGGCGAAAAGGGCATGAAGCAGTGCGCGCGGCTGTGCGCCTCCAAAGCGCACTATTTCGCTTCTGAACTGGAAAAGATCGGCTGCACGCTCAAGTACAAGGGCGAATTCTTCCACGAGTTCGTCACCGAGGTGGAATGCCCCAACTGCCGCAAAAAGATCCTCGATGCGCTCGAGGCAAACGGCATCCTCGGCGGCGCAGAGGTCGAGGGCGGCATCCTCTGGTGCGTGACGGAGCTCGTCTCCAAGGCGCAGCTCGACAAAGCCGTCGCCATCGTGAAGGAGGTGCTGTAATATGAAGCTCATTTTTGAACTTGGCGCTGAAGGGCGCGGCATGACGCTGCTGCCGCAGTGCGATGTGCCGGAATATCAGCTTCCCGAAGAGCGCACCGCGCCGCTGCGCCTGCCCCACGTGAGCGAGAACGAGCTCACCCGTCACTACACCGCCCTCTGCAAGCGCATCCACGGCGTGAATGACGGGTTCTATCCGCTCGGCTCGTGCACGATGAAGTACAACCCCAAGATCGACGAGGACATGGCGGCGCTGCCGGGCTTCACCCAGCTCCATCCGCTCCAGCCCATCGAGACCGCACAGGGCGCGCTCGAGGCGCTGCACACGTTAGGCGCTGAGCTTGGCGAGATCTTCGGCATGGACGCCGTCACGTTCCAGCCCGCCGCCGGCGCGCACGGTGAGTTTACCGGCGTTCTGCTCATCAAGGCCTATCACACCGACCGCGGCGATACCGCGCGCACGAAGATCATCGTACCCGACTCTGCCCACGGAACGAATCCTGCCACCGCCGCGATGTGCGGCTACCAGGTGGTGAACATTCCCTCCGGCGCGGACGGCTGCGTCGATCTCGACGCGCTGCGCGCCGCCGTCGGCCCCGATACGGCGGGTCTGATGCTCACGAACCCGAACACCGTCGGCATTTTCGACAAGAACAT
>DHMW01000050.1:2816-3506 GCA_002405995.1 Oscillospiraceae bacterium UBA4632 | reverse complement strand
CAAGCTGCAAACCCTCTCAAAAACGACGCCGTCGTTTTTGAAGCAAATTTTGTTGCTCTACCCAAAAGCCCATCGACTTGCGTGAGATGGGCGGGGTCAAGTCGGCAGAGCAATGGCGGGA
Source organism: Oscillospiraceae bacterium UBA4632 (assembly GCA_002405995.1). Classification (GTDB taxonomy): domain Bacteria; phylum Bacillota; class Clostridia; order Oscillospirales; family Oscillospiraceae; genus Hominicoprocola. The sequence continues at coordinate 3,385 of DHMW01000050.1, read as the reverse complement.
GTTGCCGCTAACTAAGCCGACCAATAACCTTTACAGGAGGATCTATACATGAAAGCAATCATCGGCAGAAAAGTTGGCATGTCTCAGATCTTCGATGAGAAGGGCCATGTGATTCCGGTCACCGTGATCGAGGCCGGTCCCTGCGTGGTCACTCAGAAGAAGACCAACGAAAAAGACGGTTATGAGGCTGTCCAGCTGGGCTATGAGGACATCCGCGAAGCGAAGCTCTCCAAGCCCGAACTCGGCCACCTGAACAAGGCTGGCGTTTCCCCCAAGAAGTACCTGCGCGAGTTCGACCTCGACAACGCCGCTGAGCTGGAGCTTGGCGCGATCATCAAGGCCGACACCTTCAAGAGCGGCGACTTCGTTGACGTGACCGGCACGAGCAAGGGCCACGGCTACAGCGGCGTCATCAAGCGCTGGGGCGCAGGCCGCGGCCGCATGACCCACGGCGGCGGTCCCGTTCACCGTCACGCCGGTTCCATGGGCTCCACTACCGACCCCAGCCGCATCTTCAAGGGCAAGATCGGCGCCGGTCAGTACGGCGTGGAGACCGTTACCGTCCAGAA
>DHMW01000050.1:2598-2732 GCA_002405995.1 Oscillospiraceae bacterium UBA4632 | reverse complement strand
GATCCCGAGCTGAATATGCTCGTTGTCCGCGGCGCCGTTCCCGGCCCCAAGGGCGCGCTCGTCACCGTGAAGACCACCGTCAAGGTCCACAAGATCAAGCAGGCTGGTGCAGACATCAGCAAGAACCCGCAGAA
>DHMW01000050.1:1817-2510 GCA_002405995.1 Oscillospiraceae bacterium UBA4632 | reverse complement strand
TATGTAAGGAAAGGAGTGCTTGAGAAATGTCTACGATTAAAGTTGTCAGCATGACCGGCGCCGAAGTCGGTACTGTCGAACTGAGCGATGCGATCTTCGGCATCGAGCCGAACATGAGCGTTGTTCACGAGGTCGTGAAGAACCACCTCGCCAACTGCCGTCAGGGCACGCAGAGCGCTCTGACCCGCGCTGAGGTTTCCGGCGGCGGCAGAAAGCCCTGGCGCCAGAAGGGCACCGGCCGCGCCCGTCAGGGCAGCACCCGCGCGCCCCAGTGGACGCACGGCGGCATCGTGTTCGCCCCCAAGCCCCGCAGCTACAGCTACGTGCTGAATAAGAAGGTCAAGCGCCTGGCGCTCAAGTCCGTGCTGTCCGCCAAGGCGGCGCAGGGCGAGATCGTCGTGGTCGATAAGATCGCGCTCGACGCCATCAAGACCAAGGACTTCCGCAGCTTCCTCACCGCCGTCAAGGCCGAGGGCAAGGCTGCCGTCATCACTCCCGAGACCAACGAGACCGTTGTCAAGAGCGCGCGCAACCTGCCCGGCGTGACCACCGCGCCCGCAAAGCTCATCAACGTCTACGATCTGCTCAACGCCAAGACGCTGGTCATCGATCAGGAAGCCCTCGCAGTTATCGAGGAGGTGTTCGCATAATGGCAAACGTATACGACATCATTATCCGTCCCGTCATCACCGA
>DHMW01000050.1:1097-1755 GCA_002405995.1 Oscillospiraceae bacterium UBA4632 | reverse complement strand
TCCATGGCTGACGTTGCGAACAAGAAGTACGTCTTCGAGGTCGCCAGGGACGCCGGCAAGGTGGAGATCAAGAACGCTGTTGAGACCGCCTTTGGCGTCAAGGTCGCCAAGGTCAACACGCTCAACGTCAGCGGCAAGGCAAAGCGCCTGGGCGCCGGCCGCCAGGGCATGACCCGCAGCTGGAAGAAGGCTTATGTTCAGCTCGCTGAAGATTCCAAGACCATCGAATTGTTCGAGGGCATGGTGTAAGGAGGAAATAGAAAATGGCTATCAAGACGTTTAAGCCCACGACCCCCTCCCGCCGTCACATGACTGTGTCCGCCTTCGAGGGGATCGACAAGAAGGCAAAGCCCGAGCGCAGCCTGGTCGAGCCGCTGAAAAAGCACGCCGGCCGCAACAGCTACGGTCGCATCACCGTCCGCCATCACGGCGGCGGCAACAAGCAGAAGTACCGCATCATCGACTTCAAGCGCGACAAGATGGATATGCCCGCGACCGTCCTGCGCCTGGAGTACGACCCCAACCGCAGCGCGTTCATCGCCCTTGTCGAGTATGAGGATGGCGAAAAGCGCTACATCATCGCTCCTGTCGGTCTGAAGGCCGGCGACAAGGTCATCTCCTCTGCCGCCGCCGATATCAAGCCCGGCAACTGCCTGCC
>DHMW01000050.1:0-986 GCA_002405995.1 Oscillospiraceae bacterium UBA4632 | reverse complement strand
CAGCTCGTCCGCTCCGCCGGCACGGCTGCCCAGCTGATGGCGAAGGAGAACGGCGACGCCCAGATCCGTATGCCCTCCGGCGAGGTCCGCATCGTGCGCACCAACTGCATGGCGGTCATCGGCCAGGTCGGCAACATCGACCACGAGAACGTTCAGATCGGTAAGGCCGGCCGCAAGCGCCACATGGGCGTCCGCCCGACCGTCCGCGGCTCGGTCATGAACCCCTGCGACCACCCCCACGGCGGCGGCGAGGGCAAGAGCCCTGTCGGCCACCCTGGTCCCATGACCCCCTGGGGCAAGCCTGCTATGGGTTACAAGACCCGCTCCAAGAAGAACCCGACGAACAAGTTCATCGTCAAGCGCCGTAACGATAAGTAAAAGAAGGAGGCAATGTAAAAAATGAGCAGAAGCATCAAAAAAGGCCCGTTTGTTGCCCCTGAGCTTATCAAGCGAGTCGAAGAAATGAACAAGACCGGTGAAAAGAAGGTCCTCAAGACCTGGAGCCGCAGCTCCACCATCTTCCCCTCCTTCGTCGGTCACACCATCGCCGTCCACGACGGCCGCAAGCACGTTCCCGTTTATATCCAGGAAGACATGGTCGGTCACAAGCTGGGCGAGTTCGCTCCCACCCGCACGTTCCGCGGCCACGCCAAGAGCAAATAAGGAAGGAGAATGCAGAATATGGAAGCTAAAGCATATCTGAGATATGTCCGCATCTCTCCCCGCAAGGTCCAGATCGTCTGCGACCTGATCCGCGGTAAGGACATCAACACTGCCATGGCGATTCTGATGCAGACCCCCAAGGCTGCGTCCGAGCCCCTGGTCAAGCTCCTCAAGAGCGCCGTCGCCAACGCCGAGAACAACTTCAGCATGGATTCCTCCAAGCTGTACGTGTCCGAGGTCTACGCGACTTCCGGCCCCATCCTCAAGCGCATGATCCCCGCCAGCAAGGGCCGCGGCTACCGCATCAACAAGAGAACCTCTCA
>DHMW01000037.1:4888-5242 GCA_002405995.1 Oscillospiraceae bacterium UBA4632 | reverse complement strand
GCTCTTGCCCTCGGGATCGAGACCGGCGCGGACAAGCTCATCGCGGATCTCCTCATAGCTCGCGCCGTCAAAGATCGGCGTTGCGACCTTGTAGCCCAGCGTCTTGGCAGCGTAGCCCAGATGGACCTCCAGCACCTGCCCGATGTTCATACGGGACGGAACGCCAAGCGGGTTCAGCACGATATCAAGCGGCGTGCCATCGGGCAGGAAGGGCATATCCTCCTGCGGCAGGATGCGGGAAACGACGCCCTTGTTGCCGTGGCGGCCTGCCATCTTGTCGCCGGGCTGGATCTTGCGGCGCTGCGCGATATATACGCGCACGACCATATTGACGCCGGGGCCGAGCTCGTCGCC
>DHMW01000037.1:1459-4715 GCA_002405995.1 Oscillospiraceae bacterium UBA4632 | reverse complement strand
CCCTTGGGCGTGACCTTGCCGACGAGGATGTCGCCGGCGTGGACCTCCGCGCCGACGCGGATGATGCCGCGCTCGTCAAGATCCTTGAGCGCGTCCTCGCCGACGTTGGGGATATCGCGGGTGATCTCCTCGGGGCCGAGCTTGGTGTCGCGCGCATCCAGCTCGTATTCCTCGAGGTGGATGGAGGTATAGAGATCCTCGCGCACGAGGCGCTCGTTGAGGAGCACGGCGTCCTCGTAGTTGTAGCCCTCCCAGGTCATGAAGCCGACGAGGATGTTGCGGCCCAGGGCGATCTCGCCCTGATCGGTCGCCGGTCCGTCGGCAAGAACCGTGGGATCCTCCCACTCGCCGTCCGCGCCCATGCGGCGGCCATGCACGCGCTCGCCCACGTTGACGATCGGGTGCTGGTTGATGCAGGTACCGTGGTTGGAGCGCAGGAATTTTGTGAGCTTGTATTCCTTCGTCTCGCCGCCGTCGTAGGCAACGGTGATGGCACGCGCGTCCATCTTCGTCACGATGCCGTCGCCCTCGGCGAGGACGGCGACCTCGGAATCCATGCAGATCTTGTGTTCCATGCCGGTGCCGACGATCGGCGCCTCGGGGCGGAGCAGCGGAACGGCCTGGCGCTGCATGTTCGCGCCCATCAGGGCGCGGTTCGCGTCGTCGTTCGGCAGGAAGGGGATCATCGCCGTAGCGATGGAGACCATCATGCGCGGGGAGATATCGATATAGTCCACGCGCTCGCGGTCCACCTCAACGATCTCGTCGCGGTGGCGGCAAGTGATGCGCTGGTTGACGAGGCAGCCGTTTTCATCGACCGGCTCGGCAGCCTGGCCGACAATGTACTGATCCTCCACATCGGCGGTCATGTACTCGATCTCATCGGTCACGCGGCAGGTCGCGTGATCGACCTTGCGGAACGGCGCCTCGATAAAGCCGTACTCGTTGATGCGGGCGTAGGTCGCAAGGTAGGAGATCAGGCCGATGTTCGGACCTTCCGGCGTCTCGATCGGGCACATACGGCCGTAGTGGCTGTAGTGCACGTCTCGGACCTCCATGTTCGCGCGCTCGCGGGAAAGGCCGCCGGGGCCAAGCGCGGAGAGGCGGCGCTTGTGCGTCAGCTCCGCGAGCGGGTTCGTCTGATCCATGAACTGGGAGAGCGGAGACGAGCCGAAGAACTCCTTGATCGCCGCAGTCACAGGGCGGATGTTGATCAGGCTCTGCGGCGTCACGATGTCGAGATCCTGGATGGTCATGCGCTCGCGGATGACGCGCTCCATGCGGGAAAAGCCGATGCGGAACTGGTTCTGCAGCAGCTCTCCCACGCAGCGCAGGCGGCGGTTGCCCAGGTGGTCGATATCGTCCTTATAGACGATGCCGCGCGCCAGTGCGTTCATGTAGTTGATGCTCGCCAGGATATCCTCCACAAGGATGTGCTTGGGGACGAGGCGGTCGGCGTTGTCGCGGATGGCCTCCTTGAGCTCCTCGCCGCTGTACTGCCCGAGCAGCTCCTTGAGCACGCTTTCGCGCACGCGCTCCTTGATGCCGCACTCGGCGACGGGGTCAAAGTCCACAAAGCGGCTGAGATCGACCATGTGGTTGGAGAACACGCGCAGCGGGCGGCCGTCCACCTCGATGGTGACGTCGTTGACGCCGATGGCGTCCATCTCGCGCGCTTCCTCGTCGGTCACGATGTGGCCGTCCTCATACAGGATCTCGCCCGTGCGCGGATCGGCGACGGGATAGATGAGCTTCTGCCCGCGGATACGCGCCCAGAGGGAGAGCTTCTTGTTGTACTTGTAGCGGCCGACCATGGACAGGTCATAGCGGCGCGGATCGAAGAAGAGGTTGTTGATGAGCGTCTCGCAGGCCTCGACCGTGGGCGGCTCGCCCGGGCGCAGCTTGCGGTAGATCTCGAGCATCGCTTCCTCGTAGGTCTTGCAGGCGTCCTTCTCAAGCGTCACGGCCACGCGCTCATCGTCGCCGAACAGCTCGAGGATCTCCGCGTCGGTCTTGTAGCCGATGGCGCGGATGAGCTGCGTGATGGGGATCTTGCGGTTCTTGTCGATGCGGACCCAGAACACCTCGTTGGTGTCGGTCTCGTATTCGAGCCACGCGCCGCGGTACGGAATGACCGTGGACGTCAGCAGCGGCAGATCGGTCTTGAGGTCGATCTCCTTGCCGTAATAGATGCCGGGGGAACGCACGATCTGGGAGACGACCACGCGCTCGGCGCCGTTGATGACGAACGTGCCGGACTCGGTCATCAGCGGGAAATCCCCCATGAAGATCTCCTGCTCCTTGATCTCGCCGGTCTCCCTGTTGTAGAGCCGCACGTTCACCTTCAGGGGCGCGGCATACGTCGCGTCGCGCGCCTTGCACTCGAGCACGTCGTACTTGGGAGCCTCGTCCATCTTGTAGTCGATGAAGCTCAGCTCCAGGTTGCCCGCGTAGTTGGAGATCGAAGCGACGTCGGAAAAGACCTCGCGCAGACCCGTGTCGAGGAACCACTGGTAGGACTTCTTCTGAAGCTCCAGCAGGTTCGGCATCTCCACGATCTCCTCGTGTCGGGCGAAATTCTTGCGCAGGGTCTTGCCGTACATCTTGTCTCTGGCCATTTGCTCTTCACGCCTTTCTTTTCTCCGCTCCCCTGTCCGGAGCGGAGGAATGTATTGCCTGGCGGACCGGCGCGACACGCCCGGGTTTGTTGTGAAAAAACATCAAGGACTGTCTTGCATTTTCCGCCGTGGTGTGCTATCCTTTCGGTAGTGGGTGGGGGTTTCGGTCCCTCCCATTTCCGTTTATAAGCGCTTTATTTTACCAAACCGCACCTGAAAAGTCAAGGCAAATTTTGTGAACATCCGCAGAAATTGCGGATGTTTTTTTGTGCGCTTTATCAATTGTCCGCCTGCGGCGGATTGCAAAGGCGCGGCAGCTGTGGTATGCTGTAACGGTCGGCACCATCACTGCGCGCGGACGGCGTTCCCTGCCCGCGCACGAAAGGAGTTTTTATGAGCCTCAAGCCCATCGCCATCGATGATTTCTGCGCCGTCCGCTCGCTCGCGAACGTGACGTTCTCCCCCGAGGGAGACAGCGCCTGCTTTACTGTCAGCCAGGCGAACAGGGAAAAAAACCGCTATGATTCCCGCCTCTATTTTTTGAAGGATGGAAGGATCCGCCCGCTGACCGGCGGCGGCAGGGAATCCTCGTTCTGCTACCTGGACGAAAACACGATCCTCTTCGCGGGCGACCGCGA
>DHMW01000037.1:0-1361 GCA_002405995.1 Oscillospiraceae bacterium UBA4632 | reverse complement strand
AAGATCGCGCTCGACGGCGGCGAGGCCGAGCTCGCCTATACGTTTCCCATCCCCGTCTCGCAGGTCTTTCCGCTGAAAAACGGCGACCTGCTCGCCGTCGGCTCGACCTTCCCCGGCTTTGAGGACCTCTACAAGGGCGATAAGAAGCTCGCCAAGGCCTACCTTGACGACAAGAAGGAGAACGAGGACTATGAGGTCATCACCCAGCTGCCCTGGTGGTGGAACGGCGGCACCTACACGCGCGGCGCATATGAGAGCCTCTTTTACTACGACGCAAGGAAAAAGTCCCTCACCCGCCTAACGGGTATGGGCTTCAACGTCTCCGACGTGCAGCTTGCGGAGGATCAGAAGGCCGTCTATTTCAGTCTTCTCGACGTCTCCGTCCCCCGCCCCGCGCACTTCGGCGGTCAGGACCTCTACCGCATCGACCTTGCCTCGCGCCGTCAGGAGCTTGTCGTCAAGAGCCGTCCCGATTTCGTCATCGCGACCTACGCGCTCGGCAAGTCGTTCCTGCTCGTCATGGCCGCCGACGGCAAATACGGCATGAACACGGACTGCGACTTTTACAAGCTCGACTATGAGACGCTTTCCGTCACGCCCTGCGCCGTCTACGGCGAGGCTATCGGTTCTTCCGTCGGCTGCGACGTCCGCCGCGGCGGCGGCCGGGCGTTCAAGATGGACGGCGACGCGCTGTACTTCATCTCCACGCGCTTTGACGGCGCGGGGCTCTACAAGCTCGAAGGCGGCGTCATCTCCCCCGTTCTCGTGCGCGACGGCAGCATCGACAGCTTTGACCGCAGAAACGGCAGGATGCTCCTCTGCGCGCTCTGGGACATGAAGCCGCAGGAGCTCTACGATGAAACCGGCCGCCGCGTCACGCACTTCAATGACGCCGCCTTGCGCGGCAGGTACGTTGCCCGGCCCGAGCCGCTCAATATTGCTGTGGGCGGTCACGAGGTACACGGCTTTGTCCTGAAGCCGCTGGGCTTTGAATCGGGCAAAAAGTATCCCGTCATCTTCGATATCCACGGCGGCCCCAAGACCGTCTACGGGCCGGTCTTCTACCACGAGATGCAGCACTGGGCCGGTCAGGGCTATTTTGTCATCTTCTGCAACCCGACCGGCTCTGACGGGCGCGGCGCGTTCATGGACATCCGCGGCAAGTACGGCACGGTGGACTTTGACGACCTGATGGCGTTCTGCGACGCGGCGCTCGAGCACTATCCTGAGATGGACGCAGATAACCTCTTCGAGACCGGCGGCTCCTACGGCGGCTTCATGACCAACTGGATCATCGGCCACACCGACCGCTTCCGCGCCTGCGCCAGCCAGCGCTCCATCTCGAACTGGACGAGCTTCTA
>DHMW01000014.1:3496-3627 GCA_002405995.1 Oscillospiraceae bacterium UBA4632 | reverse complement strand
GAGATCTGCATGGAGTGGCTGTACCACATCGGCGTGCCCGAGGATCAGATCGAAGAGCTCGCGGCGCACAGCGCCAACACCGTGCCCGTCATGATGCCGTATATCGATGCGTTCTTCATGCCGCGCGCCTA
>DHMW01000014.1:0-3376 GCA_002405995.1 Oscillospiraceae bacterium UBA4632 | reverse complement strand
TTCGCCGAGACCCCGCGCGACACGATCTTTACCACCGAGTATTCCATGCGCACCGGCATGGAGGCGGTCTATACGCTGCTGAACGTTGACCGCGGCGTGCCCGAGGTCTGGGGCAGCGTGTATGACGTGCGCGACCTGCTGAACGCCACCGTCAAGCTGCGCGACGGCAAGAAGGCGACCGACATGGAAATGGGACTCATGGAAAAGATGGCGGTCAAGAAGGCTCTCGGCAAGATCGAAGGCACCGACATTGAAAAGCTCCTCAAGGAGTACGGCGTCATCTGAAGAATCGGCAAGCAGGGCGGCAATGAGATAACGGGCAAGGGCGGGAGCTGTGCTCCCGCCCTTGCCCCGCGCTTTTTTCGCGCTTATCGCATCGTGTGCATCAGATCGCTCAAAGCGCCGTCCACGGCGGTACCCATCTGCTGCATGGTGCGGCCCACGCAGGTCTTCATGGTCTTGCGCTTTTCCGCGACCGTCATGCCGATGAACACGCCGGCAAGCATGCCGGCAAGCATTCCGCGCCAGAATGCGGAACCACACATATTTGATCACTCCTTTGCCACGCGCTTAGTCTGTCCGCGCGGCGGCGCGCCATACGCGGCAATTTCTGGCGAGAAACACGGACAAAATGCCCTTGCCGAATCGCGTGCTTCGCCCTATAATGGGACGTGAGAAAAACATAACGCGAGGAGCAACGCCATGACTACGATCTACCTCATCCGTCACGCCGAGGCGGACGGCAACCTTTACCGCCGCGCGCACGGCTGGTACAACAGCGTCATCACCGACCGCGGCTACCGCCAGATCGCGGCGCTGTCCAAGCGCTTTGCCGATACGAAATTCGACGCCGTTTATGCAAGCGACCGCTACCGCACGATGATCACGGCGCTGTCGGTCTACAGGACACACGGCCTGCCGCTGCACACCGTGCCGCGCCTGCGCGAGATCGACGTAGGCTGCTGGGAGGATACGCCGTGGGCGGAGATCGAGGAGCGCGATGGCGAGCAGCTGGCGCTGTTCAATACGGACGCGGAAAGGTGGCACGTGGACGGCAGCGAGCACATCGCGGAGGTGCGCGGCCGGATGTGCGCCGCCCTGCGCGAGATCGCGGAAAATCATCCGGGCGGCACGGCGGCGGTCTTTTCCCACGGCATGGCGATGCGCATCGCCATCGGTACCCTGCAGGGGCTTTCCCTTCACGAGATCGACAAAACGGGGCACGCCGAGAATACGGCGGTGACAAAGCTCATCTATGAAAACGGCGTGTTCCGCGTCGCGTTCCGCGACGACGCCTCGCACCTGAGCGACGAGATCGCCACGCTGCGCAATCAGGCGTGGCTGAAAAACGCCAGGGGCTTTGAGGGCGGCATCTGCTACCGCGCCTCCGGTCCGGAGGGGCGCTTCGATGTGCTGCGCGGCGGGGAGGTCATCGGCGCGGTGAGCATCGCGTCCTGCCGCGGCGGCACGGCGGAGATCGGCGAGCTCTGGCTGGAGGAATACGCGCAGCGGCAGGGGAACGGCGAGAAGCTGATCGGTCAGGCGCTGTCCTACGCGCGCACGCGCGGCTGCCGCCGCCTGTCTACCGGACGGATCCCGAAGACCAACGCAGTCGGTCTGCGCTGCGCAGAAAAGTGGGGCTTTGTCCCCGTCTGCGAGGACGCGGAAAGCGTCACTTTTGAGAAGAGCTTTGAATACGATGAGGAATCCTGCTTCCAAAAATTGCAGGATGTGATCGAATGATGAAGAAAAAAGACGAGATCAGGGCGTTCCTGCCGGTTTCCAGAGAGGAGATGGTGGAGCGCGGGTGGTACTATTATGATTTTCTGGTCGTGACGGCGGATGCCTATATCGACCATCCGAGCTTCGGCACGACGATCATCGCGCGCGTGCTGGAGCATGAGGGCTACCGCGTGGCGGTGCTTGCCCAGCCGGACTGGCACAGCGCGGATGCCTTCCGCGCGATGGGCCGCCCGCGTTACGGCGTGATGATCGGCGGCGGCAACATCGACTCGATGGTCGCGCACTACACGGCGGCGAAAAAGCGCCGTACGACCGACCTCTACTCCCCCGGCGGCAAAATGGGCCTGCGGCCCGACCGCCCGACCATCGTATACGCCAACCGCTGCCGCGAGGCGTGGGGGGATATTCCCATCATCGTCGGCGGGCTGGAGGCCAGCCTGCGCCGCTTCGCGCACTACGACTATTGGGACGATAAGGTCCGCCGCGCGCTGATCTTCGACGCGCAGGCCGATTTGCTTATCTACGGCATGGGCGAGTATGCCGCGCGCGAGATCGCGCGGCGGCTCTCCAAGGGTGAAAAGGTGAATGCCTTAACAGATATCCGCGGCACGGCGTTTGTGACGCGCACGCCCGAGGTCTGCGCCTTTGACCATGTCGAATGCCCGTCGTATGAGGAGGTGTGCGGGGACAAGCACGCCTATGCGCTCGCGACAAAGCTTGAATATGAGGAGCACGACCCCGTCCGCGGCAGGGCGCTCTGGCAGGCGCACGGGCGCGACACGCTCGTCGTCAACCCGCCCGCGATGCCGCTTTCGCGCGAAAAGCTCGACGAGGTCGCGGAGCTCCCCTACATGCGCGAGGTGCACCCGATGTACGACGCCCTCGGCGGCGTTGCCGCCATTGAAGAGGTGCGCTTTTCCGTTGCGCACAACCGCGGCTGCTTCGGCGGGTGCAACTTCTGCTCGCTCGCGTTCCATCAGGGGCGCATGATCACCTCGCGCTCCATCGAGTCCTGCGTGCGCGAGGTCGAGGGCTTCACGCACGATCCAAAGTTCAAGGGCTATGTCCACGACGTCGGAGGCCCGAGCGCAAACTTCCGCCATCCATCGTGCCAGGATCAGCTCAAGCGCGGCATGTGCCGCAATAAAAACTGCCTCGCCCCCTACCCCTGCAAAAATCTTGACCCCGACCACTCGGAATATGTCGAGCTGCTGCGCAGATTACGCGCGATCCCCGGCGTGAAAAAGGTCTTCGTCCGCTCCGGCATCCGCTATGACTATCTGCTCGAGGACAAGGGAAGCCCGTTTTTGTCCGAGCTCGTCAAGTACCACATCTCCGGCCAGCTCAAGGTCGCGCCGGAGCACTGCGTGGCGGGCGTGCTCGACTACATGGGAAAGCCGCACTTCGACGTGTTTGAAAAATTCTGGGACAAGTACCGCGCTGTAAACGCGAAAAATGACCGCGAGCAGTATCTCGTGCCCTACCTCATGTCGTCGCACCCCGGCTGCACGCTCGAGGACGCGGTGCAGCTGGCGGAGTTTCTGCACTCCACGGGCCACAAGCCCGAGCAGGTGCAGGACTTCTACCCCACGCCCGGCACGCTCTCGACCTGCATGTACTACACCGGCATCGA
>DHMW01000099.1:16289-17302 GCA_002405995.1 Oscillospiraceae bacterium UBA4632 | reverse complement strand
TCTCTGCGCGTCATCAACAGACGACCCCAGCGGTCAGGGGAAGAGTCGGCAAAAAGGCCGAACACATTTTTTTCGCCAGTGGGATACTGCCGCCCGGCATACAGTTGCAGGTCTGGGTCGAGGTACATGTAGTTTGAACTGCTTTTTAACCAGTCAGCATCATACTCAAACGAGTAACTCTCACGGCCGCGGACATTCTCCACGAAGAGCGTTCCCAGAAAGTTCGGCTCTGTAGATCTGAAATTTTCATAGACATAAATTACTTTTCGTTCCGACGCCACGGTCAATCACCTCCGTTTCGCGGTGCTCTCTTCCGAGTGGTAAGTTCAAGATCTTGGAGCTTACGCCCCAGCTCGTCATCCTTTGCAACGAGCAGAAGATCTTTATCCATATTGTTCAGCGCATGGAGAACTGCGGCATAGATTCCAATCGCAACAGAGGGATTTCCCTTTTCCACATTCCACACTGTGGCGCGGCTCACACCGGCTCTTTCCGCAACTAATTCAGCAGACAGACGCCGCCGTAATCTGGCAAGTTTGATCTGTTCCCCAAGCTGCTCCAAAATAGCCTGCGTCTGCGGCAGCACGGCAACACTCTTTCGTCCCATCCTGTACGCCACCTCTACATTATCATTATGCTTGTTATTATAGACGGTATAATTTGAATTGTCAATAAATATTGACATTATGAAATGAGGCTTGTAACAGACTGCTCATTACTTCATTGTGTGCAAGCCTTTTCGCCGGTATGCATCTAACTTTATCACCTGGTAGGGGGGACCTATATAGAAGTGCTCGTTCATTTTCCAAATTCCAAGCAAGGGAAGGAGGAAATCGGCCGGGAATTTAGTTCGAGTCCTGCCTAATGCTCTTAAACGGCTCTGTGTATCTATAAAACACGCTTTAAAAAATGAGGAATAAAAACAGTGAAACCCCTGATTTCTCAGGGGTTTCAGGTGAGTGTATCCATTTTGGTCACTCAACATGGTTGCGGAGGCAGGACTTGAACCTGCG
>DHMW01000099.1:12167-16209 GCA_002405995.1 Oscillospiraceae bacterium UBA4632 | reverse complement strand
CGAGCTACCAACTGCTCCACTCCGCGATATCAACTTGTGCGAGAATACTGGTGCCGGTGACCGGACTCGAACCGGTACAGTATCGCTACCGGGGGATTTTAAGTCCCCTGTGTCTACCAATTCCACCACACCGGCAGATATCGGCAACCACTAATATAGCATAGTCCAGGCGGTGTGTCAACACCATTTTTTCTGAAATTTTTCGGCAGAAGCATTTCAGTGCGAGCGCGCAGATCCTGCGGCGATGGATGCGGCAGGATGGAAAATATCAAAAAATGAGGGAGGACGGCTTTGTCCTCCCTCATTTTTGCCCTGCGAAAGCTCCGCCGGCCTTGCGCCCGCCCTTGCTGTACCCTTGGGCGGCGTATTTCAGCCGGCGTCGCCCTGCATCGGCGTGAACAGCTCGTCCGCCATATCGGTGAGCGTTTCCGCGCTCGCGCCGGTATCGACGCTCAGGCTGTATTCGACGCCGGGCACGATGTCGAACCAGACGAGCTTGCCCGCGCCGCCCTCGTCGTAGGAGAGCTGGGCGTCGCAATAGCTCACGCTGCCGCTTTCGTTTGTGGAAAAGCTGCCAAGGCCGGAGATATCCGTGAGTTCCAGCTCGCCGGGCGCGGTGCGGTAGGACCAGCGCGCGCCGTTCACCGTGAAGGCCGTCTCAGCGACAGTATAGCCGTCCTGCGAAAAGACGCTGATGACGACGTTTTCCGCGCCCTCCGGCGCAGTGGCAAGCTCCTGCCCCAGCCCCTGCGCGAGGATCTCAGCGTTTTGCAGCAGCTGCGCGTCGCTGCTCGCGCTGCTCACGCACCACTGCTGCTCCTCGCCGGGCAGATACCAGCTGACATAGCCCGTGAGGTTGTTGGTGCACATCTGAAGCTGCGCCTCGCCCACCGTCCAGCTCAGATCCTGATCCCACGTCTCATACAGGCCGGAGATATCCTCCGGCGCGGCGCTCTTTGCCGCGCGGCAGGTATACTCCGCGCCGTGGAGCGTGTAGTCCGCCTGCACCATTTCCGCGCCGTTCTCGCCCGCGTTCAGCGCGGTGAAGGTGATGTTCTCCGCCCCGTCGGGCAGCACCATGTCAAAGCCCATGGCGCGGATCGCTTCGATCGTGGTGTCTGTCCACGGGTTGGGGATCTGCGCCGTATCGCCGTTCCTGTCGTTGTTCCACGGCTGCCAGATCAAGGCTGCCGCCGCGATGACGCATACGCATGCGGCTGCCGCCGCAAGGCGCGCCCAGGTGTTTTTCTTTTTCATGGATGTCTGTGCCTCCTCAAGCATCGTCTTGTCAGCAGACTGCTGAAAGACCTCAAATTTGCGTTCGTTCATAGTGCGATGCCCTCCTTTTTCATTGCCTCGCGCAGATGGTTTCTTGTGCGGAAGAGCGAGGATTTGACCCTTTCCTCGCCGCAGCCGCAGGCGCGGGCGATCTCGCGCACGCTTTCGCCATACCAGTAGCGGCGGACGAAGAACACGCGGTTTTCCTTCGTCTGCGCGCGCAGGAATGCGCTGATCCAGGCATTGAACTCCGCCGCCTCCGCCCCGCGCTGCGCGTCGTCCGCGCCGGCAAGACACGGCTCAAGCTCTTCGAATGCCTCGGTCAGCGCGCTTGCGCGCTTTTCCGCGTTGTTGAAGGTATAGCGGTCCAGCGCCAGATTGCGCGCGATGCGCGCAAGGAACGCGCCCAGTGCGCGCGGGCGTTCCGGCGGAATGGAATTCCACACGCGCACCCACACGTCGCTCAGGCACTCCTCCGCGTCGCGCTCGTCCGGCAGGATGCGCCGGATGACGCTGCGGCAGAGCTTGCCGTATTGCTGCTGGCTCTGCGCGATGCCATCTTCGCTGCGTTCAAAATAGAGCTGCACGATCTGATCATCGTTCAAGACGGTCACCTCTTTTTCGTTCATGCATGAAGGACGTTTGGTTCGTCTTCACCCATACAGACGAAACGCGGCGGAAAAAGGTTGCGCCGCGCGGCGCATTTTTTGTTTTGGCGCTTTTTTGCTTTGACAGACAGCGCCTGCGCGGGTACAATACACTTGATATGTTATTTTCTCAGGAGACGCCATGAAAAGATATCTTGCAGCGCTGCTGCTGACGATTTTTGCCCTGTCCCTGACCGCCTGCGGGGCCGCGCCGCAGGGCGAGACGCGCACGGTGTACGCCATGGACACGGTGATGAACCTGACGGTTTACGGTGAAAACGCCGCTGCCGCGCTGGAGAGCGCGGAAAAGGAGCTTCATACGCTGGACGAAAAGATCCTCTCGCGCACAGCGGAGGGCAGCGAGCTTTATGCGCTCAACGCGTCGGACGGCGAAACGGTTACCTACGGCGCGGACGACGCGCTGCCCGCGCTGATCGAAACGGCGCTGGCGATCTCCGACGCGACAAACGGCGCGTTCGACCCAACGCTCGCCCCCGTGCTCGATGCCTGGGGCTTTACGAAGGACGAGCGCCGCGTGCCGTCCGCAGACGAGCTCACAGAATTGCTGAGCCATACCGGCTGCGGCAAGGTCAGGCTCGAACGCACGGC
Source organism: Oscillospiraceae bacterium UBA4632 (assembly GCA_002405995.1). Classification (GTDB taxonomy): domain Bacteria; phylum Bacillota; class Clostridia; order Oscillospirales; family Oscillospiraceae; genus Hominicoprocola. Next base: position 13,675 of record DHMW01000099.1, on the reverse strand, counting down.
GGACGGCTGGGCCGTCACGCTTCTGGACGGCGCGCAGCTCGACCTCGGCGGCATCGCCAAGGGCTATGCGGCGGATGTGCTGCGCGCGCAGCTCGAGAAGGAGGGCGTCACGTCAGCGGCGCTCGACCTCGGCGGCGACGTGTTTGTGATGGGGAGCAAGCCGGACGGCAGCGGCTGGCGCATCGCCGTCAAGGACCCCGCGGACACGGAGCGCTTTCTCGGCATTCTGACGGCGTCGGACAAATTCATCGTGACCTCCGGTGTGTACGAGCGCTATTTTGAAGAAAACGGCGTGCGCTACCACCATATCATCGACCCCAAGACCGGCAGTCCCGCCGAAAGCGGACTCGTCAGCGTCACCGTGCTGTGCGAGAACGGCGCGTGGGCAGACGCGCTCTCGACCGCGTGCTTCGTTCTCGGCCCCGATGGCGCGCTTGCGCTGCGCGATGACCTTGCCGACCGAGGGATGGGGCTTGAGCTTATTTTCGTCACCGGCGACGGCCGCGTGCTCTATACGCCCGGTCTGAGCGATACCTTTACACCGAACGACGAAAGCGGGTACACGTATGAAGCGATCATCGCCTGAGCTGAAGCCGACGAGGTGGGACGCGCTCGTCGTGCTGATCGTGCTGCTGCTCGCGCTCGCCCTTGGCGCAAGGCCGTATTTTGCGGCAAAGTCGGCGGGCGAGCTGACGGTCAGCGTCGCCATCGACGGCGAGACCGTCGAGCGCTGCGCGCTGAGCGCTTATGAAGGCGGCACGTATCAAAGCCGCGGCTACACGCTTACCGTCGCTGTGGAAAACGGCGCGGTGCGCGTGAGCGAGAGCGACTGCCCGAATCAGGACTGCGTCCACTCCGGCGCGATCTCGCGTGCGGGACAGAGCATCGTGTGCCTGCCCGCCCGCGTGGCCGTCACGCTCGAGGGTGCGTCGTCCGACTACGATCTGATCGCGGGGTGAGGGCATGAGGATCACGACCAGAGCGCTCACGCTCTGCGCGGTGCTGTCTGCGCTGGCGCTGGCGCTATCGTATATGGAATCGTTTTTTCCGCTGACGCTGCTCGTGCCGCTGCCGGGCGTCAAGCTGGGGCTTGCGAACATCGTCACGCTCTACGCGCTCTACGCCCTCGGCTTTCCGAGCGCGCTCTGTATCCTGCTCGTGCGCTGCACGCTCGGCGCGCTGTTTGCGGGCAACGCCTCGGCGCTGCTGTTTTCGCTGCTCGGCGGGCTGTCGGCACTTTTCGTAATGGCGCTGCTCAGTAAGTCGAAAAAGCTCAGCATCTTCGGCGTTTCCATCGCGGGCGCGGCGGCGCACAACTGCGGGCAGGTCTGCGCCGCGCTCATCACCCTCGGTTCGACCGCGCCGCTCTACTATCTGCCGTTTTTGCTGCTGGTGTCGCTCTTCACGGGCGCGCTCAGCGGCCTCATCACTGCATTCTTGTTCCGCGCGATGGCGCACACGCCCTACGGAACGAAGGGAGAGAATCAACATGGATAAAAAGGACGAGA
>DHMW01000099.1:263-12089 GCA_002405995.1 Oscillospiraceae bacterium UBA4632 | reverse complement strand
CATCCGCACGATGACGCAGAACAGCTTAAACCGCATGGGCAGCGACTTCTGGGGCGCGCCGCTGACGCCGGATGCGCCGAGATCCGCCGCCCCGAAGCAGGACGCGCCCAAGGCAAACGCACCGAAGGGCGCGGACGGCGCAAAGCCTGGTAAGTCCGCCGCCTCCACCGGCGCGGGCGAGAAAAAGGAGGAGGAAGCGCCGCTTCCCCCGCCCGAGAAGATCGAGGACCTCAAGAAGGAGCTCGACAGCTACATCGGCCTTGGCGAGGTCAAGCGCGAGGTGAACAATCTCATCAATATGGCGACTGTGTTCAAGCGGCGCGAGGAGGCGGGTCTGCCCAACGCGGACTTCTCGCTCCACATGGTCTTTACCGGCAACCCCGGTACGGGCAAGACGATGATCGCGCGGCTGATGGCGCGCGTCTACCGCTCGCTCGGCATTTTGTCGAAGGGACAGCTCGTCGAGGTGGACCGCAGCGGGCTTGTCGCGGGCTACGTCGGGCAGACGGCGATCAAAACAAGCAAGGTCATCGAAAAGGCGCTCGGCGGCGTGCTGTTCATCGACGAGGCCTACGCGCTCAACGGCAAGGGCGACAACGACTTCGGCCAGGAGGCCATCGACACGCTGCTCAAGGCGATGGAGGACCACCGCGACGACCTTGTCGTCATCGTCGCGGGCTATGACGGTCTGATGGAGAAATTCATCCGCTCGAACCCCGGCCTTGAGTCGCGCTTCAACCGTTACCTGCACTTTGACGACTATACGCTCGACGAAATGCTCGAGATTTTCAAGATGCAGTGCCGCAAGTCGCAGTACACGCTCTCGCCCGGCGCCGAGCAGGACGTCAGGGACTTCATCTACGACGAAAACGCCGGCGGCGTGACGTTCGGCAACGCGCGCGGCGTGCGCAATCTCTTTGAGCAGATCCTGGCCGCGCAGGCCAACCGCCTCGCCAAGCTGGAGCGCTTCACGAAGGACGATCTCATGACCCTCACGCGCGACGACGTGCTCCACGCCCGCGGCATGGAGGACGATGTCACGGTCGAAGAGATCGAGGCAAAGGCGGAAGACAATAAGAACGAAGCAAAGTAAAAAAGGAAGGACGCGCGCAGCGTCCTTCCTTTTTTATATCGTGATGCTCACTCGGCTGCGGCTTCACCCTTCGGCGCGTCCTTGGGGACGACGCGCTTTTCAGGCGTCACGCGGCCCTCGTCCACCTCGACCATGTGCTCGAGCAGGCGGACGACCATGTTGGAATAGCCCCATTCATTGTCATACCAGGCGATCAGCTTGACAAAGTCATTGTCGAGCATGATGCCGGCGGTCTCGTCGAAGATGCAGGGGCAGGGATTGCCGATCAGGTCCGTGGAGACGACCTGGTCGGAGGTGTAGCCGATGATGCCCTTCATATAGGTCTCGCTCGCGTGGCGGATGGCGTAGCAGATATCGGCATAGGTGGTCTTGACCTTGAGGTGGGCGGTCAGGTCAACGACGGAAACGTCCGCCGTGGGGACGCGGAAGCTCATGCCGGTCATCTTGCCGTAGAGCTCGGGGATGACGCGGCCGACGGCCTTGGCAGCGCCCGTGGAGGAGGGAATGATGTTGTTGAGGATGGAGCGGCCGGTGCGCCAGTCGCTGCCGCCGCGGGAATCGACCGCCTTCTGCTTGGCGGTGGCGGCGTGGATGGTGGACATGAGCGACTGCTCGATGCCGAACTCCTCGTTGACGACCTTGGCAAGCGGAGCCAGGCAGTTGGTGGTGCAGGAGGCGTTGGAAACGACCTTCATGTCGGAATGAAGCTGCATGTGGTTCACGCCCATGACGAACGTGGGGGTGACCTCGTCCTTGCCGGGCGCGGTCAGGATGACCTTCTTCGCGCCGCCCTTGAAATGGCGGGAGGCCTTCTCGGTGGTGTTGTAGGCGCCGGTGGACTCGATAATATATTCCGCGCCGCAGCTGGACCAGGGGATCATCGCCGCGTCAGACTCGCTGAACACCTGGATGGTGTGCCCGTTGACGATCAGGTTCTTGTCCTTGTGCTCCACCGTGCCGTTGAACTGGCGGAACACGGAATCGTACTTGATCATGTAGACCATGTAGTCCAGATCCGCCTTGCGCAGGTTGATGCCGCAGATGTCGAATTTCTCCGGGTGCTCGATCATGATGCGCAGCACGACGCGGCCGATGCGCCCGAAGCCGTTGATGCCCACTTTGATAGCCATAATAATGCTCCTCCACGATGTGTGATCATAAATTGCGGCGAAGCATCCCACGCCTCGCCCTTTCGCCCGATGGCAATCACATTATATCATGGCAGCTTTTTTTGTCTCCCCCTTTGGCAGAAAAAGGTAGCCGAACTTTACCGCACATTTATGTGCAAAATATGCAAAAACACGCAAAAACATTTGTATAATTTCTCCAAATATTCCATACATTTGAAACATTTGAAGCGTACATTTGCGCGAAAAACGGCGGCTCCCGGGAGGGAGCCGCCGCACACATTCTGAAGGGCGTTACGCCAGCGCCGCGGTGATGATCGCCATGGAGTAGACCTCCTGGGCGTTGCAGCCGCGGGAGAGGTCGTTGATCGGCGCGTTCAGGCCCAGCAGGATCGGGCCGTAGGCATCGAAGGAGCCGAGGCGCTGGGCGATCTTATAGCCGATGTTGCCGGCGTTGATGTCGGGGAAGATGAAGGTGTTGGCGTGGCCGCCGACGCCGTCGGTGATGTGCTTGGTCTTGGCGACGGCCGGGGAAACGGCTGCGTCGAACTGGAACTCGCCGCCGATCGGGGTGTCGGGGTTCGCCGCCTTCGCCTTTTCGCAGGCATTGCGCATCTTATCCACATCCTCGCCCTTGCCGCTGCCGAGCGTGGAGTAGCTCAGGAACGCGACCTTCGGGTCAACGCCAAAGACCTTGGCGCACTTGATGGTCTCGGTGCAGATCTCGACCAGCTCGTCCTCGTTGGGCTTGATGTTGATGGCGCAGTCCGCCATGGCCAGCACCTCGTTCTCACCAGAGGCGGAGGGGCGGACCATGATGAAGCAGGACGAAACGATCTTGTTGCCGGGCTTGGTCTTGATGAGCTGAAGCGCGGGACGCACGGTGTCGGCCGTGGAATAGGTCGCGCCGCCGAGCAGGCAGTCCGCCTTGCCCATCTTGACGAGCATGGTGCCGAAGTAGTTGCTCTTTTTCAGCGCGTCGCGGCACTGCTCGGCGGTCATCTTGCCCTTGCGCAGCTCGACCATCTTCTCGACCATCTCATCCATGCCCTCGTAATTCTCGGGGTCGATGATCTCCGCGCCGCGGATGTTGAAGCCGACCTCCTCGGCCGCCGCCGCGATCTCCTCGGCGTTGCCGACGAGCACGGGCTTCAGGAAATTACCGGACAGCAGGCGCGCGCTGGCCTCCAGGATGCGGGGGTCGGTGCCCTCGGTGAAAACGATGGTCTTGGGGTCCTTTTTCAGTGAAGCGATCAGTTTGCCAAACATGGTGTATCCTCCTGTATCTGATGTGCCGCCCTTTCCGGCACAGAAATCACGCGCATAGTATACACCTCTTTTTTTCCCGCCTCAAGGGGAAACCGCGCAAAAATTCATAAATTTTACATACTCAGGCAACATTATCACCGTATCCTTGACCAAAAAGGCTTGACGGGACGGGAAAAAACCGCTATGATAGGAGTAGTTACAATTTGTAACTTTTTTATTGCCGTTTTCTCTAAGGAGCATCGATATGTCAGAGCAGAACCATACCAGGCAGCAGCAGCGCGAGATGAGCGGCGGCGCACGCACGCGGCAGCGCACACGGGAAGAGCGGCGCTCCTCCCGCCGCACGCAGGGCGGCACGGCGCCCCGTATCCGGCTGTGGCTTGCGGCGCTCGCGGCGCATGCGCTTGCCTTTTTTGCCGAAGCGGGGCGGCGCATCCGCCGTGTCGGCCCGCGCACGCGCTCGCTGCTGCATGAAACGCGGGCGCGCAACTTCCCTGAATCCAACCGTTTCCTTGTGCAGCTCTTCCTTTTTGCAGGCGGGATGTTTCCCATGCAGCGCTCGCTGCTGCGCGAAAAGCTGAGGGCACTGCGCCTGTTCCATATCCGCAGCAGCGGCAGGCGCGAGCAGCGCTGGCACGCGCGCCGTCTCAACCCGCTCTGCTTCATCGGCGGCGCGGCGGCCGTGGCGGCGGTCGCGCTGTTCTTCTCATTCTTTACACTCGGCACGGTCGTGAAATACAACGGCGATGTGGTCGATACCGTCGGCAGCGCCTCGGCGGCGAAGAAGGTCGCCGCCAAGCTTGAGAGCATCACGACCGAAACGCTCGGCAGGGCGTATACCATCGCGGAGGACGCCATCCACTATTCCACCGCCTTTGTCCGCCGCAGCGACATTGCCGAGACGGATGACTTTGAGCAGGAGCTTGCCGACGAGCTGGGACAGGTGACCTACGGCTACTCGCTCTACGTTGACGATGAGCTGATCGGCTCGACGGAGTATGCCGGCGCGCTGGACGATCTGCTCGAGCAGATCAAGCAGATGTATGTTTCTGCCGATACGCTGACAGTTGGCTTTGTTGAAAATGTCCGCATCGCGGAGGGCTACGTCCCGACCGAGAGCGTGATGAACCTCGGCGAGATCGCTGAGATCCTCAACTCCACCAAGGCGGGCGAGGTGACCTACACGGTCGTCAAGGGCGACACGTGGGGGCAGATCGCCAACAACAACGGCATGACCGCCAAGGAGCTGGAGGCGCTCAACCCCGGCTACGATATCAACCGCATCCACATCGGCGATACGCTGACGCTCTCCAACGCCGTCCCGTACCTGACCGTCAAGGTCACCGAGCGGCAGAACTATGTTGAGGATGTCAACTATGACATCGACTATGTGGACGATTCCAGCATGTATCAGGGCGATGAGCGCGTGCTGTCCAAGGGCGTGTACGGCACGGCGGACATCGTCGCGGACGTCACCTACGTCAACGGCGAGGAGCAGGAGCGCACGGTCATCTCCTCCGTCACGCTCACCGACCCCGTGACCGAAACACGCGCGCGCGGTACGAAGGCGCGCCCGTCGTGGTACCCCACCGGCAGCTTCCGCTGGCCGTGCTCGGGCCGCATCACCTCCTACTTCGGCTACCGCAACACCGGCATCCGCGGCGCGACCACCAACCACAAGGGCATCGACATCGCCTGCTCCTACGGCACGCCGATCTACGCCGCCGACGGCGGCCGCGTCACTTACTCCGGCTATAAGGGCGCGATGGGCTATGTGGTCATTATCGACCACAACAACGGCTATGTGACGTATTACGAGCACAACTCCTCGCTGCTCGTCTCCGCGGGGCAGACTGTTTACAAGGGCCAGCAGATCGCCAAGGCCGGCCGCAGCGGTGTCGCCAGCGGCGTCCACTGCCACTTCGGCATCCAGCGCAACGGCAGCTACGTCAACCCGCTGAACTACCTCAGTTAAAAAAATCAAAGGGATCCCATCCATCGGATGGGATCCCTTTGATTTTGAGAGATTGCAGGCCGCCGCGGAGTCCCGCGGCGGTCCTTCATCCCTATTTTACTGCTCTGTTAATGCGCGGCGCACTTCGCCGGTGAAGTAGAGCGAGCCCCAGGAGCAGATGGCGTCGTCTCCGTCCGCCAGCGCGAGCGCGCGGCGCACGCCATCGCCCGGACCGGCGGCGGGAACCGCCTGCACGCCCTGCGCAGTCAGCCATGCGGCCAGCTCGTTCTCGTCGAGCGCGCGGGCGGAGGGCGGCGTGATGACGACGAACGCCTTCGCCAGCGGCAGCGCGCGGCGCAGCATCTGCTGCCAGTCCTTGTCGCGAAGCACCCCCGTGAGGAAGATGAGCTTCTTGCCGCCGTAGAGCGCGGCGAGCGAATCCATCAGCGCGTCCACGCACTGGGGGTTGTGCGCGCCGTCAACGATAAAATCGGGATGCCGGCGCAGCAGCTCCAGCCGTCCCGGCCACTGCGCGGCGGAGAGTCCCTCGTCGATGGCCCCGTCCGTGAGCCTGTCCCAGCCGCGCGCGCGCAGCGCGCTGCACACGTCGATGACCGTCAGCGCGTTCAGGAGCTGATACTCTCCGAGCAGGCGCAGATGGAACGGCCCGCGCCCGCGGTACCGGAACACCTGGCCGTCGAGCGAGGAGGAAATGCGTTCAAGCTTTTCCGGCGCGGTGATCGTGAGGGGGACGCCCTCCTGCGCGCATTTTTCGCGCGCGACGTTCTCCACGCCTTCGCTCTGGCGGAAAAGCACGGCGTGCGCGCCGCGCTTGATGATGCCGCACTTTTCCGCGGCGATCTTCTCGACCGTGTCGCCCAAGATAGCCGTGTGCTCAAGGCCGATGTTCGCCACGACGCAGACCTCCGGCGCGGGGATGACGTTTGTGGAATCCATGCGCCCGCCGAGCCCGACCTCGAGCGAGACGATGCCGCACCGTTCCTGCACGAAGTACAAAAAGGCGATGGCGGTCATGATCTCAAAGCCCGTGGGCATCTCCTGCATCTGCGCCGCCGCGTTCCGCACGGTGTTCGTCAGCGCGATGAGGGACTCGTCGTCGATCTCGCGCCCGTTCACGCGCATCCGCTCGTGGAAGCGCAGCAGGTGCGGCGAGGTGTAAAGCCCCGTGCGGTACCCCGCGCTTTGCAGCACGGAGGCGAGCATCGCGGCAGTAGAGCCCTTGCCGTTCGTGCCCGCGATGTGGACGAACTTGAGCTTTTTCTGCGGGTCGCCGAGCAGGGCAAGCAGCGCGCGCGAGCGCGCAAGCCCCGGAGGGCTTTGCTCCCAGTTGTCAAATTGCAGGTATTTGAGGGTCTCCTCAATGGTTTGCAGCTCTTTCACGTTTCTCACCTGTGATCGTTCTGATAAAGTGCGGCGAAGGCGCCGGCCCTCGCCGTTTCGTTCTGCTCAGCGGTCGATCCTGCGCAGCATGGCGGTGAATTCATCGGGCAGCGGACACGTGAGCGAGACAAGCTCCTTTGTCCGCGGGTGGATGAATCGCAGCCCGACCGCGTGCAGGCACTGCCCCGTGAGACCCGGAACGGGCTTTTTCGCGCCGTAGACCGTGTCGCCGAGAATCGGGTGCCCGAGATATGCCATGTGGACGCGGATCTGATGCGTGCGCCCCGTTTCGAGCCGGCACCGCACGTGCGTGTAGCCCGGATAGCGCGCGATCACTTCCCAGTGCGTGACGGCGCGCCGGCCGCCGGATACGACCGCCATGCGCTTGCGGTCGCGGCTGTCGCGCGCGATGGGCGCGTCCACCGTGCCGCTGTCCTCGCGCAGGCTTCCCACCACGATGCACTCGTATGTCCGCGCCAGCGTGTGGTCGGCAAGCTGCGCGGAGAGGAGCTGGTGCGCATGGTCGTTTTTTGCCGCGATGATGAGGCCGCTCGTGTCGCGGTCGATGCGGTGCACAATGCCCGGGCGCAGCGCCCCGCCGACGCCGGAGAGGCTGTCGCCGCAGTGGTGGAGCAGCGCGTTGACGAGCGTTCCGTCCGGATGCCCCGGCGCGGGATGCACGACAAGTCCGCTCGGCTTGTTGACGACGATCACGTCGCCGTCCTCGTATACCACGTCCAGCGGGATATCCTGCGGCACGGCGCCGATAGGCGCGGGCTCCTCCGGAGTGAATTCGACCGTTTCATGTCCTGTGAGCTTGCAGCTTTTGTTCGGCGCCCTGCCGTTTACGAGCACGCGCCCTTCCTCAACGGCCTTCGCCGCGGCGGAGCGGCTCAGCTCCGCAAGCGCACGGGCAAGGTAAGCGTCCAGCCGCGCGCCGGCGTCGGCCTCACTTGTTTGCAGCAGGATCGGCTCCATTGCGCTTGTCCTCCTGTTTTTTCTCGTCATAGCGGCTGTAGAACGCAAGGTAGTAGACCAGCGCGCCGGCTGTGCCGCACACGACGAACACGTCCGCTATGTTAAAGACAGGGAAGTCCATGAACATCGTCTCCAGCATATCGATGACATAGCCGAGGCGGACGCGGTCTATGAGGTTGCCGATGCCGCCGCCGAGGATGAGCGCCAGCGACCACTGGCCCAGCGGATGGCGCACGACCCTGGCGAGCAGCCAGATGAGCGCGCACATACCGGCAGCCGTCAGCGCGACGAGCAGCCACCGCGCGCCCGAAAAGCTCGACCACGCCGCGCCGTAGTTATGCACGCGCGCGAGCTGCAGCAGCGGCGGCAGGAAGCGCTCGGTCTCCCCCAGCTGCATCGTGCCTGCGACCAGGAGTTTAACGAGCTGGTCTGCGGCAATGCAGGAAAGCGCCGCGAGGGCAAGGCAGGCTGCCTTGCCCTTGCCGCGCCGGTAAAAAGCGAAATACAGGAGCGCCATCAGCGCCAGCGCGCTGAAGAAAGCCCACAGAATGGGGCCTGCGATGCTGCCGGAGACGATGATGACCGTCGGCCCGTCCGTACCGCCGATCACGCCGATATCGCCGCTCATGGCGCCACCTCTTCCTCTGCGCCCGGAAGCGATTCGCCGCTGTCCGGCGCTGCTTCGCCGTCTGCGCCGGGCTGCACCCTCCCGATCTCCACGATCAGGAGCGCATCCGCTCCCGCCAGCGCCGCGGCGGTATCCTCGTCCAGCGGGATCTCTGCGGCAAGCTCATGCGCGGCCTCGGGCGTGACGAGAAAGCTGACGCTCTCCTCCGTCTCGCGGTAGACCGCCATGCCGCGCGTCAGCAAAAAGCCTTCCGCCGCCGCCTCGTCCACACGCACGGTGAGGTATTCCTGCCTTTCTGTGCCGCCGGCCGAGCCGTCCGCCGCAGGCGCGTCCGCTGTGGGCTCGCCGTCCGCCGTGAGCTGGCTGTCATACTGCGAGCCATCCTTCTGCACGGCGCTGTAGGAGAAGGAGGTATAGTCGTCGTCTGCCGTATCCTGCGCGATGCCCTTAAGCGGGACGTCCTCCGCTGCGCCGTTGTCGCCGCACGCCGCACTGTCGCTGCCTGCGTCAATGCCCGGCAGGGCGAAGCGCAGCGCCGCAGCGGAGATCACCGCAAGCGCGGCGCAGGCGGCCAGCACGCGCGGCAGCGCACGGCGGTGGCGGCGCTTTTTGTCCGCCTCCTCCTCGTGCACACGCGCAAGCACCCGCTCAGCAAAGCCCTGCGGCGCGTTCAGCTCGGGCATTTCCTCGAACATGGCGTGCAGGATCATCAGCTCGGACAGGCAGTCGCGGCAGGCCTCGCAGCGCTCGATGTGCGCGAGCAGCGCGCTGCGCTCCGGCTCGCTCAGTTCTCCGTCAGCAAAGGCTGAGAGCGCGGCGGTATATTCTTCACAGCATTTCATTTGGCGCTCATCCCCTCTCGGTTACATTCTGTAACTTTTGACGAAGCGTTTTCAAAAAAGTTCCCTTTTGCGGATAAAAAATTTCGCAGCAGCGTTCGCCCGCGGCTGATGCGGGATTTGACCGTGCCCAGCTCCATTCCTGTCGCGGCGGAAATCTCGGCGTAGCTCAGCCCCTCGGCTTCGCGCAGCAGCAGAATGCTGCGGTAATCCTCCGGCAGTGCCAGCAGCCCCTCGCGCAGCTGCCGGTACAGCTCCCGGGCTTCCGCCTCCTGCTGCGGCTGGGGCGACGGATCGGCGGCACTCACGAATGATTCCTCGTCATCCAGCGACGTTCCCGTCACGCTTCGCTTCCCCCTGCGCAGCAGGTCGATGCAGGCGTTGCTCGCCAGGCGGTAGATCCACGTGGAGAGCGAGGACTCCTGCCGGAACCGCTCGATCCCCCGCCAGAGGGCGAGGAAGGTGTCCTGCGCGGCTTCCTCGGCGTCCTCGGCGCTGCCGCACATGCGGCAGCACAGCGTATATACTTTTTTCTCATAGAGGCGGATCAGCTCCTCAAGGGCCGTCTCGTCCCGGCGCTGCAAGCGCGCGATGAGTTCCTGTTCATTCATGGCATTTCCCGTCAGCGCAGGTCGCGCTTGACTGCGCGGCTGAGCGCATACAGCTCGTCAAGCGTGGTCAGCTGCACGATTTTTTCCTTGTAATAGTTGGCGTGGCTCACGCCCTTGAGGTACCAGCACAGATGATGGCGCGCCTCCAGCATCGCGGAACGCTCGCCGTGATACTGTGCGGCAAGCTCCACCTGACGCACAGCGGTATCCCAGCGCGCGGCAAAGGGCGGCAGCGCCGGGATCTCACGTCCCTCGAGTGCGGCGGCCGCCTGCTCGAAGATCCACGGGTTACCGAAGCTCCCGCGCCCGACCATCGCCATGTCTGCGCCGGTAAATTTGAGGATGCGCACCGCCGCCTCGGCGGAAAACACATCGCCGTTGGCGATCACGGGGATCTTCACGGCCTGCTTCACATCGCGGATGGTGTTCCAGTCGGCCTCGCCGCCGTACATCTGCATCCGGGTGCGCCCATGCACGGCAACGGCGCTGACGCCGGCCTGCTCCAGCAGCCTCGCCAGCTCCACGGCGTTGATGCTGCCCTTGTCCCAGCCGCGGCGCATCTTCGCCGTGACCGGCACGTCCACCGCGCGGACCACAGCCTCGGCGATGCGCGCCGCCTTTTCCGGGTCCCGCATCAGCGCGCAGCCGTCGCCGCCCTTCACGACCTTCCCGACAGGGCAGCCCATATTGATGTCGATGATGTCCGCGCCCGAGAGCTCCAGCGCCAGCTGCGCGGCCTCGGCCATGCAGGCGGGGTCGCTGCCGAAGATCTGCGCCGCAAACGGGCGCTCGCCCGGAAAGGGCAGGAGCAGCTGGGCGGTCTTTTTGTCGCGGTAGCACAGCGCCTTTGCGCTCACCAGCTCGGTCACGGTGTAGCCCGCGCCCTTTTCCGCGCAGATCTGGCGAAACGCCGCGTCTGTTACGCCCGCCATGGGCGCGAGCGCAAGGCGCGAAGAGATGGTGACAGTTCCGATCCGCATAGCGTGCTCCTTTCGACAACGGTTCAAGACAGTATATCACACGGAGCGCGGCAAGTCAAAGGATGCGGCGCAAAGCCCATCGAAAATTTAGGACGCACGGTGCGGGGTGCTTTGGCGTTTTGTGCAGGTAGTTATAAACCGGAAATTATGAATCCGGCAGGCATTGATTTTTCATGCCTGATTTCAAGTCCTTTTACCAAAAGCTCTGCGGATCCGAAAGTGTTTACGGCTTCATTATAATCAAATTTCTTATCTTAATTCTTTTGTCGAATTCTGCATTTTATCAGTTATAACTTATGAATTTACAATTTTGCCATTGAAATTCACCTGTAAGTTAGCTATACTATAGTTACCCACGGAAAGGGAGGCTGAGAGTTATGATCAAACGCGAACTGTATATGAGCCGCATCCGCCCATTTATCGGAACAGAGCTAATCAAAGTCATGACCGGTATCCGCCGCTGCGGAAAGTCGGTTATGTTGGAGCTGATCAAACAGGAACTCACGGAGTCTGGCGTCAGCCCGACACAGTTTATCTCCATCAACTTTGAAGATATGAGCTATTCCCACCTGCAAACAGCGCAGGCTCTGCATGGCGAGATCACCAAACGCGCCAAGGAAATCGGCGGCAAGGTCTACCTCTTTTTCGATGAGATTCAGGAGGTCAAGGACTGGGAGAAGTGCATCAACTCTCTCCGCGTCTCACTGGATTGCGACATCTATATTACTGGTTCCAATGCAAAGCTGCTGTCTGGTGAGCTTGCGACTTATTTGGGCGGTCGGTATGTGGAGTTTGTAATCTATCCGTTCTCATTCGGAGAGTTTATGAAGCTTTACCGTTCGATTGCTCCAGATGCGTCTATCCAACAATGCTTCCAAAAGTATCTGCTTGCCGGAGGTATGCCCTACCTCGCAAACCTTCGTTATGCGGATGCGCCGTCCAAGCA
>DHMW01000099.1:0-191 GCA_002405995.1 Oscillospiraceae bacterium UBA4632 | reverse complement strand
AACTCTGTCCAGCTCAAGGACATTGTGAAGCGGAATAAAATCCGGGATGTTGATTTGCTGGAACGAATCATTGCTTATGTGATCGCCAATGTAGGTATGACCTTCTCTGCGACCTCTCTTGCAAAGTTCCTGAAAAATGAGCAGCGCACCGTTGCCCCGGAAACGATCCTGAACTATATCAAATACTGCTG
>DHMW01000080.1:2051-3905 GCA_002405995.1 Oscillospiraceae bacterium UBA4632 | reverse complement strand
GAATCCGTCTACCAGCTCCACCGACAAAAGCAAAACTTCATATGGGGGAATTCCCGAGTGGCCAAAGGGGGCAGACTGTAAATCTGTTGTCAGTGACTTCGGTGGTTCGAATCCACCTTCCCCCACCAAACCGCTGCACCGTAGGATGCAGCGGTTTTTTTCTTGCCTTTTGACGCGCGCTCCAGTAATACGATCCGTCCGTTTCAGCCAGAGGGCCGGCACACTTGTGCCGGCCCTCTGTTTTTTGCCGACAGGAGACAAGCTTCTTGTGAGCAAAATTAAAATACCACAAGATTCTTGTGATGTCAAGAATAAAATCACAAGTTTCTTGTTAAAATAGATTGACAGTCACAAGCTTCTGATGTAGAATATCGTCGAAAACAGTCGAATGTATCCGATGGAGGTGCTTATGAGCTTTGGGTCGCAGATGCGCCGGCGGCGCGAGGAGCTGGGTCTTTCCCGCGTGCAGCTGGCGGAGGAGCTCGGCGTCTCCCCCTCCGCTATCAGCAACTATGAAAACGGCGTCAGCTCGCCGAAGGAGGACGTGCTGCTGCGGCTGTTTGACGCATTGCAGATCGACCCGAACTACCTCTACCGCGATTCGTTCCGCTCCGGCAGCTTTGTCTGCACGCGCGCCGAGCAGGAGCTGGTCGAGCGCTGCCGCTCGCTCACCGCGCTCGGCCGGCAGACGGTGCACAGCATGGTCAGCGCGCTGTGCTCGCTGCGCGAGGAATCCGCGCTGGAGCAGGAGCCGTCCGCCATCGAGCCGCGGCGCATCCCGCTCTACTGCTCGCCCGCCGCTGCGGGCTATGCCGCGCCCGTGCTGGGCGAGGATTTCGACTATATCATCGCCGACGGCAGCGTCCCGCCGGGCGCAGAGTTCGCCGTGCGCATCCAGGGCGACAGCATGGAGCCGTACATCCACGACAGGGGCGTGGTCTATGTCAACCACGATCCGCTTGCCGCGGGCGATGTGGGCATCTTCTGCGTGGACGGCGGGATGCTCTGCAAGCAGTACTATCTCGACCCGCTCGGCACGGCGTACCTGTTCTCGCTCAACCGCGCGCGCAGCGACGCGGACGTGGTGCTCACGGCAGGCAGCGGCAGGAGCCTTGTGTGCTTCGGGCGCGTGATGCTCGAGCGGCGCGTTCCGCTGCCGGGACTGTGATTTTTGCGCGAAAGGGTCTTGAAACGTTCACAAATGCGGCATATAATAACGATCCAGTAACATTAAGAAGAAGGAAGCGTATCTTTTATGACGAAAATCGACATTTTCTCCGGCTTTCTGGGCGCTGGCAAGACCACGCTCATCAAAAAGCTGATCGCCGAGGCCTACAGCGGCGAAAAGCTCGTGCTGATCGAGAACGAATTCGGCGAGATCAACATCGACGGCGGCTTTCTGAAGGAGTCCGGCATCGAGATCTCCGAGATGTCCGCGGGCTGCATCTGCTGCTCGCTCGTCGGCGACTTCAACAAGGCGCTCAAGGAGGTCGTGGCGCAGTTCCACCCCGACCGCATCCTGATCGAGCCGAGCGGCGTCGGCAAGCTCTCTGACGTCATCGTCGCCGTTGAGCGCACGGTGGACGAGTGCCCGGGCGAGTTGATCCTCAACAGCTACGTCACCGTCGCCGACGCGAGCAAGGTCAAGGTGTATATGAAGAACTTCGGCGAGTTCTACAACAACCAGATCGAGGCCGCGGGTACGATCATTCTCTCCCGCACACAGAAGCTCTCGCAGGAGAAGCTCGAGGCTGCCGCCGCGATGCTGCGCGAGAAGAACCCCGGCGCCGCCATCCTGACGACCCCGTGGGACGAGCTGGACGGCAAGACCATCCTCTCCGCCATCGAGAAGGT
>DHMW01000080.1:0-1925 GCA_002405995.1 Oscillospiraceae bacterium UBA4632 | reverse complement strand
CATCACCATCATCACGATCACGATGCGCATGACGAGCACGACCATGATCACGAGCACCATCATGACCATGATGAGGACGAGCATGAACACGAGCATCACCACGACCATGACCATGATGACCACGACCATGACGAGCACGAGCATCACCACCATCACCACGACGGTGAGGAGTGCGACGATCCCGCGTGCGAGTGCCACCATCACCATCATCACCACGCCGACGACGTCTTCTCCTCCTGGGGCAGGGAGACGCCGAAGAAGTTCAGCAGGGAAGCCCTTGAGGACATGCTCCATAAGCTCGACAGCGGTGACTACGGCCACATCCTGCGCGCTAAGGGCATCGTGAACGGCGAGGACGGCTGGCTCGAATTCGACTACGTGCCCGAGGAGCACGAGGTCCGCGCGGGTCATCCCGACTACACGGGCCGTCTGTGCGTCATCGGCGCAGAGCTCAAGGAGCACGCGCTTGCAGAGCTGTTTGGAGTGTAAGGCATGGATATTCCTGTTTATCTGGTCGCCGGCTTTCTCGATTCCGGCAAGACGAGCTTTATCAACGGCATTTTAGAGGACGGCTTCGCCCGCGGTGACAAGACGCTTTTGATCTGCTGCGAGGAGGGCGACGAGGAATACGAGAAGAAGGCGCTCGACAACGTCACCGTCGTGACGGTGGACGACGAAGACGAGCTGACGCTCGCTTTCTGCAAGGAGCTTGAAAAAAAACACCGCCCCAAGCAGGTGCTCATCGAGTACAACGGCATGTGGCAGATGGAAAGGCTCTATCGCGACGTGCTGCCCGCCAACTGGGTGCTCTATCAGATCATGACGTTCGTGCACGCGCCGACGTTCGAGCTGTTCGTCAAGAACATGGGCCAGCTCATGATGGAAAAGATCACGAACGCGGACATGATCGTCTTTAACCGCTGTACGCCGGAGCTGAAGGCAAGCCTGCGCGCGCGCAACCTGCGCATGGTCAACCGCCGCGCGGACATCTATCTTGAGGATGACGACGGCAGCAGCGAGGATTACCTGACCGGCGACGAATGTCCGTTCGACATGACGCCCGAGCTGATCGACATTCCGGACGACGACTACGGCGTGTGGTACGTTGACGCGATGGACCACCCCGACCGCTGGGACGGCAAAAAAGTCCACATGAAGCTCATCATGTGCCACTCAAAGAAGTTCCCCGGCATCCACTGCCCCGGCCGCTTCGTGATGACCTGCTGCGAAAACGACATCCAGTTCGTCGGCATCGTCGCCAAGGGCGACAGCCTGAAGGCTTACAAAAACCGCGACTGGGTCGAGATCACCGCCACGGTCAGAAAGGAGCACCTCGACGCCTACGAGGGCGAGGGCCCCGTGCTGTACGTCGAGAAGATCACCACCACGTCGAAGCCCGCGCAGGAGGTCGTGTCATTCTGACCGCCCGCGCAGCCAAATGCTGACAGCAGCAGGGAGCTGTTCTCCTTCCAAGAGAACAGCTCCCTGTTTTATTTTTTCTTAGGCTTTGCCCAGCCCTTTTTCCGCTTGAAGGGCTTGGGCTTTTCCGCCGCAGGTGCGGCAGCTCCTCCGCCGCGCGCCGCCCGTGCCGGCGCGCCGGGGCGGGGCGGCCTTCCGCCGCCTTTTCCGGCTGCGGCGTTCCGCTCTCCCCCGCCGCCCTTGGGCGCGCCCTGTCCGCGCCCGCCGTCATACGGGTGGACGAGGCACTTCGGCCCGTAGCCGATGAGGTCCTCGCGCCCGGCCTTTTTCAGCGCCTCGATGACGAGCTTTTTCTTGTCGGGCCGGAACCACTGGAGCAGCGCGCGCTGCAATTCCTTGCCGTGCGGCGTCGTCTCGGCGAAGACGGGCGTCATGTCGCGCGGATCGATGCCGGTGTAGGACATGCAGGTCGAGAGCGGGCCGGGCGTGGGGTAGAAGTCCTGCAC
>DHMW01000121.1 GCA_002405995.1 Oscillospiraceae bacterium UBA4632 | reverse complement strand
CGACCTGCTGATTACAAATCAGCTGCTCTACCAGCTGAGCTATACCAGCATCTCAGCAACGAATCGTATATTAACAGATTTACGGCGCTTTGTCAAGCTGTACTTTTGAAAAAAAGGAGGGAAATTGTTGCAGGGAAGGAAATGGCATTACGCCGCGGCGCGGAAAGGGGCGCCGCGGGCGGTATGCACGCTTTGCGCGCAGGAGATCTGCGCGGGCGAAACGCTGTGGTATTGCAGCGGGATCACGGTCTGCGCGGACTGCTTGACGCAGTTTGCGCGCGGAGCGCTCAAGCCCTTTGAATACATACTGGGAGAGGAGATGGAGGAATGACGCTGTACCAGATGTCCTATGTCTACCGGCAGGACGCGCTGCGCATCCGCATGCGCATGACGGCGCTGCGCGAGCAGGCAAGGACGGCGGAGCCGGAGGAGAGAGAGGCGCTTGCGCGGCGCATCGCTGAGCTGCGGCAGCTGCTGCGCCAGTCGCGCGAGCTGGCGGAGCTGACGCAGCATTACTACGAAAGGGGATATCACCGCAGTGAAAGGTACACCCTATAGCGGCGCGTTTTCTGCGCGCAGCAGCGAGTTTTACGGGGATATGGCGGCGTGGGTGCGCGCCAGCGCCGAGGATAACGCGGGCGATGTGCGGCGGCTGAAGCGCAACCTGCGCCTTGCCCGCGACGAGGAGCTGACGGCGCGCCAGCGCGAGATGCTGCACCTGCGCTACGAGGAGGCGATGAGCGTGACGCAGATCGCAGGGCGCCTGGGCGTGAGCAAGTCCACGGTGACGCGCACGCTCGCGCGCGCGCAGAGGAGGCTTTACAAATGCCTGCGTTATGGGATATAATCAGGATGTCCCGTGACAAACGGAACGGAGCGCGGAGAGAAAAGGGGAGAGAAGGATGCTTCATAAAGCGCTGCAGAACAAATGGACGCGTGTTGCCATCGGCGTATTTGCAACATTCCTGTACGCGGCGGGCGTGAATCTTTTTATCGTGCCGGTGGGGCTTTACTCCGGCGGCGTGGTGGGCCTGAGCCAGGTGCTGCGCACACTGCTGGCGCGCAGCGTTGCGCTGCCCGCGGGCGTGGATATCGCCGGTATCCTGTATTTTCTGTTCAACGTGCCGGTGCTCGTCATGGCGTGGCGCGAGCTGGGGCGCGGCTTCCTGCTGCGCACGCTGATCTGCGTGGGCACGTCGTCGCTGTTTCTGAGCGTCATCCGCTCCCCGGCGCAGCCGCTGCTGACCGACCCGCTTTCGGCCTGCGTGGTGGGCGGCATCGTGTGCGGCTTTGCGCTCGGGCTGGCGCTGACGTGCGGCTGCTCGACCGGCGGGCTTGACGTGGTGGGGCTGTGCCTGAGCAAGCGCGGCAGCCGGTTTACCGTCGGCCGCTTTTCGCTGAGCTTCAACGTGCTGCTCTACGCCGCCTGCGCGCTCCTGTTCAACATCCAGACCGCCATCTACTCCGTGATCTACACGGTGTTCTGCTCGCTGTTTATCGATCGCGGCCACCAGCAGAATATCAGCGTGCAGGTGCTCATCTTCACCAAGGACGAGGACCCGCAGCTGCCTGCCAATATCATGCAGCGCCTGAGCCGCGGCGTGACCTACTGGGAGGGCAAGGGCGCTTACACCGGCAGCGATATCCGCGTGCTGTGCGTCTGCGTTTCGAAGTTTGAGGTCTCCGAGCTGCAGGAGACGGTGCGCGAGCTTGACCCGCACGCATTTTTCATCGTGCAGGAGGGCGTGCGCATCGGCGGGAATTTTACAAGAAAAATTTCATAAAGATGCAGAGGATCGGCGCTTTCCCCCGGGATGGCGCCGATTTTTGCAGCCGTTTGGTCATTTGTGCAAAGCAATATAAAAATGCAAAAGATTCAATCATCTTTTGTTGCTTTTTGTTGAAGAATGTGATAATATGCGGTCTAATCTTTTCGTTGCGCTGCGGCCCCGCCGTGCGCATTGCCGCCCTTCCCGCGGCGGCGCGGCGGCGCCGCATAGAATAGAGGGACCACTGAATAACTGCACGGAGGTAAATAGTGATGTATACTGACCGGTTTTTTGAAAAATTCGACCTTGCGCCGGAGGTGGCGGCTGCGCTGAAAAAGTGCAGGTGCATCGCCTACGCCGAGACGAAGGAGGAACTGCAGGAGATGGCGTACGGCCCCTCCCACACCTCCCGCTACGATGTGGTCTATCCCATCGAGGGGCGCGGCACGGTCAAGGAGGCCGAGGTCGTGCGCTGCAAGAACGGCTGCGTCGTGAACTTCATGGAGGACTATATGCGCCGCCGCGACCCCAACAGCATGGCAATCGGCGATGACCTGCCCACCGACAAGCCCCGCTTCAAGGACCGCTTCGGCTATGAGTTCTCCACGCTCCGGCAGGAGACGCTCGACTGGCTCTCCACCCAGCAGATCATCATGCTGCCGTTTTCCGCCGGCCCGCGCGGGCACGGCTATCCGAGCCTGATGGTCTGCCCGATGAACGCGGCGTTCTTTGCGCTGTCGCTGGCGGATATGCAGGGCTTTGTCAGCATTTCCGACATTCCGGACAATTATAAGCCGCGCGCCATCATCTTTGTTGCACCGCCCTTCCGCCATACGCACTTCGACGGCAAGCAGGTCGTCGTCCACAACCGCAGCGAGGACCTGCACGAGGTCTGGGCGTACAACCTCTACCCCGGCCCGAGCGCCAAGAAGGGCGTGTTCTCCCTGCTGCTCGACATCGGCGAGCATGAGGGCTGGGTCTGCTGCCACACGAGCGCGGCGATGGTGGAGACGCCGTATGAAAACGAGGTCGTGTTCATGCATGAGGGCGCGTCCGGCGGCGGCAAGAGCGAGATGCTCGAGGACTTCCACCGCGAGGACGACGACCGGCTCCTGATCGGCACGCATACGGTCACGGGTGAAAAATACTACATGACGCTCACCGAGAGCTGCAAGATCCGCCCCATTGCCGACGATATGGCGTGCGCGCTGAGGAGCTTTCAGGATCCCGAGAGCGGCAAGCTCCACATTCTCGACGCCGAGGACGGCTGGTTCCTGCGCATGGACGGCGTGAATGCCTACGGCAACAGCCCGCTCTACGAGCGCATCTGCATCCACCCCAGCGAGCCGCTGGTGTTTTTCAACATGGACGGCACGCCCGGCGCGACCTGCCTGATCTGGGAGCATGTGATCGAATCCAACGGCAAGCCCTGCTCCAACCCGCGCGTCATCCTGCCGCGCCGGATGGTCGATAACATCGTGCCCGACACCGCGCCAGTCGAGGTCGATGTGCGCAGCTTTGGCGTGCGGATGCCGCCCTCCACCGCGAAGAACCCGAACTACGGCGTGATGGGGATGCTGCAGGTCGTGCCGCAGTCGCTGGCGTGGCTGTGGCGGCTCATTTCCCCGCGCGGATTCAAAAACCCCTCCATTGCCGACGCGAACGCCGGCAGCGGGCTGAAGGCGGAGGGCGTGGGCTCCTACTGGCCGTTTGCCACCGGGCGCAAGGTCACGCAGGCGAACCTCCTGCTCGAGCAGATCATGAGCTGCCCCAAGACCACGAACGTGCTCATCCCCAACCAGCATATCGGCGCGTATCAGGTGGGCTTTATGGGCGAGTGGCTCTCGCGCGAGTATCTTGCGCGCCACCTCGGCTTTGTGCGCGCCAAGCATCTGGTGCCCGCGCGCTGCGCGCTGTTCGGCTACGCGCTCGATGAGATGAAGCTCGACGGCCAGTTCGTGCGCCAGACCTTCCTGCGCCCCGAGACGCAGTCGAAGCTCGGCCTTGACGGCTACGACGCCGGCGCGAAGATCCTGACGGACTTTTTCAAAGAGCAGCTCCAGCAGTTCATCTGCGACGATCTCGACCCGCTGGGCCGCGAGATCATCGACTGCTGCCTGCATGACGGCACGCTGGACGATTATCTCCAGCTGACGCCGATGAAGCTGAAATAATTGCATCAAGACGCTGCGGCTGCTATAATAGCCGCAGCGTTTTTTTCAGGAGGACGGTATGGAACAGCACAGCATGAAGGTCATCGCGCGGATCCGCAGCGATTTTCCCGAAAAGTTCGGCATCCCGCGCCAGAGCGGGCTCGTGCCCGAGCTGCGCGCACAGATCGTCTTTGAGCCGGAGTTCCGCAGCGAGGACGCGCTGCGCGGCATCGAGGGCTTTTCCCATCTGTGGCTCATCTGGCAGTTTTCTGCCGCCGTGCGGGATACGTGGTCGCCCACGGTGCGCCCGCCGCGCCTTGGCGGCAATGAGCGCATGGGCGTATTCGCTACGCGCTCGCCCTTCCGCCCGAATGCCATCGGGCTTTCGTGCGTGAAGCTCGAGGGCGTGGCGCACAGGACGGGGGAAGGGCCGGTCCTGCTGGTCTCCGGCGCGGACCTGATGGACGGCACGCCCATCTATGACATCAAGCCGTACCTGCCCTATGCCGACGCGCACCCCGAGGCCAGCGGCGGCTTTGCGCCCGCGCCGAAGGAGACGGTTGCGGTCGATTGCGCGCCGGAGCTGCTGGAGTGCCTGCCCGCGCCGCGGCGCGCGGCGCTGCTGGGCGTGCTCGCCCAGGACCCGCGCCCGCAGTACCAGAGCGATGCGCAGCGGGAATACGGCATGAGCTTCGGCGGCTTTGCCGTTCGCTTCCGCGTGAGCGGGGGCACGCTGCATGTGACGTCCGTCGAGGAGGAGGGGGCGCGGTAAAGCGCGCGTTAAGGGAACGGAGCGCGGCGCTAAAGCTGCGCTAAGAGCGCGGCGAAGCGGTTGATATGCGGAGATCGCCTGCCTATAATAGCGGCAGAATACATAAAAGGAGCGAATCCGCAAGATGGAAGTTTCAAACGCGTTTGTTGTTGCAATGGGGATGGGCGTTACGTTCGTGGGGCTGACCTGCATCATTTTCCTGACGATGCTCATGGGCAAGATCATGACCGCCCTCGTCAAGCCAGAGCCGCCCAAGGCGGCGAGCGTTCCCGCGGCGCCTGTCGCCCCCGCAGTCCCGGCCGACGGGCTGACCGACGAGGTCAAGATCGCCATCATGGCGGCGCTCGCGCAGGAGCCGGGCTTCCACATGGCAAACGTGACCAATGTTTCGATCCGCAAGCTCTGAGCATCTCTCTTTGATCCCACTTCTTCCTTTTGAAAGCAGAAAGGGCGGCCCCGCAGCCGCCCTTTCTGCTTTCCCTGCGCAATATTTTTTCAAAAATATCAACCTTTAGCACAAATTTAGCAAACGGTGTGCTATAATGTCGCTCATAAAGAGGGCAGGGAGGCGCGCGAAATGACGGAGAAACGGACCGGGCTGAGGCGAACGATCTACGATTTCCTCCTGACCGCCGGCGTGCTGTCCGCCGCAACGGCGCTGTGCGCGGTGCTGCGGCAGATCGACGAGAGCGGCAGCTACGTGAACCTGCTGTTCGTGCTGGCGGTGGCGTGCATCTCGCGCTGGACGGAGGGCTACTTCTGGGGCATTTTCAGCTCGATCTTCGGCGTGCTGTTCGTGAACTTCATTTTCACCGCCCCGTACTGGGAATTCAACTTCACGCTGACGGGCTACCCGCTCACGTTTCTGGCGATGCTCACGGTGTCGCTGATGATCAGCACGATGAACACGCAGATCAAAAAGGAGGAGCGGCTGCGCATCGAAACGGAGAAGGAGACCGTGCGCGCGAATCTGCTGCGCGCCATGTCGCACGATATCCGCACGCCGCTGACGAGCATCGTGGGCAATACGGCGGCGCTGCTGGAGAGCGGGGGCTCCTTTTCCCCCGAGCAGAAGCGGCGGCTGCTGACGGATGTGAACGAGGATGCGCAGTGGCTGATCCGGATGGTGGAGAATCTGCTGTCCATCACCCGCATGAGCGGCGAGCAGGCGAGGATCGAGAAGGACTGCGAGGCGGCGGAGGAGATCGTGGCGGTATCGGTGAGCAAATTCACCAGGCGCTTTCCGGATATCCGCGTATCGGTCGAGGTGCCGGACGAGGTGCTGATGGTACCCATGGATGCGACGCTGATCCGCCAGGTCATCATGAACCTGCTGGAAAATGCCGCCATCCACGGCGGCACCGTTACGCAGATCAGCTTCCGGGTGTCGCGCGAAAACGGCATGGCGTGCTTCAGCATCAGCGACAACGGCGTCGGCATTCCGGGCGACAAGCTTGCAACGCTGTTCAGCGGCGGGCTTTCCGGCGTGTCTCACAGCAATTTCGATATGAAGAAAAACATGGGCATCGGGCTTTCCGTGTGCAGCACCATCGTCAAGGCGCACGGCGGCACGATGACCGCGGAAAATCTGAAAACGGGCGGCGCATGCTTCCGCTTCTACCTGCCGATGGAGGAGGTCAAAAACAGTGAAATTGAAGGATAAGGTCCTGATCGTCGAGGATGAGCAGAATATCAGCAATTTTATATCGACGGTCCTCACCGCGAACGATTTTGATGTGCTCGTGGCGCAGACCGGCGCGGCGGCGATCTCGATGATCACCTCGCACTGCCCGGATCTGATCATTCTTGATCTGGGCCTGCCCGATATGGATGGGATGAATATCCTCAGGGAGGTGCGCTCATGGTCGAACCTGCCGGTCATCGTGGTCTCGGCGCGCACGCACGAGAACGATAAGGTGACGGCACTCGACCTCGGCGCGGACGATTACATCGAAAAGCCCTTCGGCACGAGCGAGCTGCTCGCGCGCATCCGCACCGCCATCCGCCACACGCGCACACCGCTGGGCAACGGCGAGATCGCGCAGTCCGGCAAATTTTCCGTGCGCGAGCTGACCATTGACTACGACAAGCACCATGTGCTCATCGGCGGCGAGGACGTGCACCTGACGCTCAACGAATTCAAGATCGTGGCGCTGCTCGGCAAGTATGCCGGCAAGGTGCTGACCTATGACTATCTCATCAAGCAGATCTGGGGCCCCAAGGCAAAGGCGGATAACCAGATCCTGCGCGTGAACATGGCGAATATCCGCCGCAAGATCGAAAAGAACCCTGCCTCGCCCGAGTATATCTTCACCGAGATCGGCGTGGGCTACCGGATGCTGGAGAGCAGCGAATAAGATGATAGGACCGCGTGGCGGTCTTATGATACCAGGGGCGTGAACGCGCCCCCACACGATCACGCGGACGGCTCCTGCCGGGAGGTACGGCAGGGGCTTTCTGCGTTTTTTAAGAGGAAGCCTCCAATTGAAGCAGGGGCTGCGGCGCGCAGCGCCGCAGCCCCTCTGTTGATTTCTGTGCGCCGCCGTTCACGCGCCGATGATGACCGGCACCAGCAGCGCGGAAAAGAGACAGGCTGCCGCGCCGGAGGCAAAGGAGTAGGGCAGCGTCTCAGCGTTGCAGGAGCGCTCCACGATCGGCAGGCACACGTCCATCGCGCACGTTCCGGGCAGCGTGACGGCTTCAATATAACCGAACTTCGCCGCGGCGAACGGGAGCAGGATGATGCCGAGCGTCTCGCGCAGCACGTTGTGCAGGAATGCGACCGCGCCCGCGACCGCGTGCCCCGCGCCGGAGATGACGCTCGGCGCCATCGTATACCAGCCGAAGCCCGCGCTGATGGCAAGCCCCTCGCGCAGCGTCATGGGCGACACGGCGGCGTAGACTGCGCCCGCGAGCAGCGAGCCGAGGACCATTGCCAGCGGCACAAGCACGATGCCGGGCCCTGCGCCGCGCAGCATGGCCTTGAGCTTGCCCTCCAGTCCCATGCTGAAGCCGACGAAGGCGAGCAGCAGGCACAGCCCCGCGACGAGCCAGCCTGCGGACATGGCCTGAAAGACGTCCGGGTCGAGGATGCGCGGGATGACAAAATAGCCGAGCAGCATCCCCGCTGCGACCATCGCAAAGATGATGAGCGATGTTTTGTAGCCGGAGGCATCTGTGCGCGCAGCTGCGGCCGGCGCCGCAGCATTGCTCTCTGTCCCATAAGGGTGGGCGTGCCGGTCGATGCGCAGCGCACGGCGCACGGCGAATGCGCCGAGCATACTCAAGCCCATCGTCAGCGCGGTGACGAGCAGCGCCTGTGTGCCGATGGCTGCGAGACTGCCTGTCACCTCGCGGTTTGCGCCCATGCGCAGGCCCATCACAAAAACGAGCGCGTAAACGCTGATGCTCAGGAGCACATTTACAAAACCGAGCCTGGCGGCGTAGCGCCGCAGCCGCGATGCGAGCAGGTAGCAGGCGATCATGACCGACCAGTAGAGGGCAAGCGAAGCCATAAAGAGATTGTCCTTTCATAAACATAAAGGAGAGGGCGGCGTATTCGCCGCCCTCTGCCTGTGCTGTGGGGCTGTGCGGTCAGGCGAGGGTCTTGACCCACGCGCTGTATTTTTCAATGTTTGCATCGCGCTCCTGCGCGTCCGCGCCGCGCGTGAGGATATAGACCTTGATCTTCGGCTCGGTGCCGCTCGGACGCACGACGATATGCGTGCCGTCGGTCAAGCTCGAAGCGCAGCACGTTCGAGCCGGAGAGCGCGATCCTCGTGGCCTCGCCGCTGCGCGTGTCGCGCGCGGTGCCGTCGGAATAGTCCTTGCAGACCGCGACGGCGACCCCGGCGATCTCGGCGGGCGGCGACTGCCGCAGGGACTTCATCAGCGCGGCCATCCTTTCCGCGCCGTCAACGCCCGGCATGACAAGATTGTGGGTCTTTTCACCGTACCAGCCGTACTTTTCAAACAGCGCCTCCAGCGCGTCGCAGAGCGTCATGCCCTGCGCGTAGTACCACGCCGCCATCTCCGTGATCAGGAGGGAGGCGGTCACGGCGTCCTTGTCGCGCACATAGTGCCCCAGCATGTAGCCGTAGCTCTCCTCGTAGGAGAGGATGACGGTATTTCTGCCCGAGCTTTCCAGCTCGTTCATCTTTTCCGCCATGAACTTGAAGCCCGTGAAGGTGTCGTAGCAGTCAAGCCCGTTCGCCTCTGCCACGGTGCGTGCCATTTCGGTCGTCACGATCGTCTTGAGCGCGGCGGGACGGGCGGGGAGCGTACCCGCGCGCTTCATCGCGCCGATCAGGTAGTCGAGCAGGAGCACGCCGGTCTGGTTGCCGCTCAGGGGGATGAACTCGCCCGTGCGGCTGCGCACCATGAGCCCCACGCGGTCGCTGTCGGGATCGGTGCCGAGGATGAGGTCCACGCCGTTCTTCTTGGCAAGGTCGATGGCGAGGTAGAAGCCCTCGGGATTTTCAGGGTTCGGGGAGGCGACGGTCGGGAAATTGCCGTCAATGACCATCTGCTCGGGCACGCAGAGCAGGTGCTTGATGCCGAGCCGCCTGAGCGCCTCGGGCACGAGCCTGTAGCCGCAGCCGTGGAAGGGCGTGTAGACGAGCTTGAAGTCGTCGGCGACCCTTCTGACGGTCTCGTAGTCGTTGACCATGCTCATCACATTTGCCATGAAGCGCTCGTCGCACTCCGCGCCTAGCATTGTGATCAGGCCCCCGGAGACCGCCTCATCGAAGTCCATCGACGTGACGCCGGTGAAGATATCGATATGCTCGAGCTCCTTCGCGATCGCCGCGGCGTGCTGGGGCGGCAGCTGTGCGCCGTCGGACCAGTAGACCTTGTAGCCGTTATACTCCTTGGGATTGTGCGAGGCGGTCACGTTGATGCCTGCGGTGCAGCCGTACTCGCGCACGGCGAACGAGAGCTCCGGCGTGGGGCGCAGCGATTCAAAAAGCCGCACGCGGATGCCGTTGCCCGCCATGACGCAGGCTGCGGCGCGCGCAAACTCCATCGAGTGGTTGCGGCAGTCCATGCAGATGGCGACGCCCTTTTTCATGGCCTCTTCACCCTCGGCGCGGATGACGTTGGCAAAGCCCTGCGTCGCCCAGCGGATGACATGGCGGTTCATGTTGTGGAGCCCCGTGTGCATCGTGCCGCGCAGCCCCGCCGTGCCGAATTCGAGCGGCGCGTAGAAGCGGTTCTCGATCTCCTTTTCATCGGCTGCGATCGCCTTGAGCTCATTGCGCTCGTCCTCGCTCAGCGCGGGGGAAGCGAGCCATCTTTCGTATTCCTGACGGTAATTCATTGCATAGCCTCCTCATTCAGTTTGTCTTCGTCAACGGGCGCGAGCAGCGCTCTTGCGTCCTCAAGAAGCGACGCGGGCACATACAGCTGCGCGCCGCAGCCTGCCGTGCCGAGCACCACGTGCCCCAGCGCGCCCTCGCCGTCGTATCGGCGGACGGCAGGGATGCCATAGGAGCGCAGCATCGCGCAGAGCATATCCGCCTGGCCGTCCGTCTCTGCGGCGGCGGTGAGAAACGCGGCCTGCTCCGGCGTGCCGTCGGCATTTTTCGGCCAGCGCTCCAGCGTGTCGCGGGGCGTCCGTCCCCAGGTGAGCTTCACTTCATCAGCCATCAGCGGGAGTCCTCCTTATTTGTGGTATTTCGTGCCTGCCTCGATCTGGTAGGCGCGGTAAACTTGCTCGAGCAGCATCACGCGCGCTAAGTGGTGCGGGAACGTCATCGGCGACATCGAGAGCCGCAGGTCCGCCCTTTTCTTTAAGTCCTCGTCCAGCCCGAAGCTTGAGCCGATGAGGAACGTCAGCTGCGAAATGCCGCGCGCGGCATACTGCTGCATTTTCCGGCTGAGCGCCGCGCTGCTCATCTCCTGCCCCTCGATGCACAGGGCGATGAGCGCGCCGCCCTTTGGGAGCTTCTGCTCAACGAGCGCAGCCTCCTTTTTCAGGGCCTGGCGGATCTCCGCCTCGCCCGGCTCGTCGCTGAGGCGCTGCTCGGGCAGCTCCAAAAGCTCTAATTTACAACAGCGTGAAAGGCGCTTTTCGTATTCCCGCACGGCCTGCTCGTAGAAGGCCTCTTTCAGCCTTCCGACGCAAAGGACGGTGATCTTCTGCATATGTGTACCTCGCTGATCGTGTCGCGCGGCGCGGCGGCGAGCCGCACGCTCCTTCCGCAGGACTGGAGTCTGCGCGCAACGGTGTATTCGGCAAGCTGCGGGGTGTTGTTCTCACCGCTCAGATGCGCGAGCAGGATGTCGCGCGTGCCGGCAAGCGCGCATTCGAGCGCGAAGTCCGCCGCGGCGTCGTTGGAGAGGTGCCCGTATTCGCTCAGGATGCGCTGCTTGAGATAGTAGGGGTAGGGGCCGTTCTTGAGCATTGCGGGGTCGTGGTTCGCCTCCAGCAGCAGCATGTCCGCGCCGCACGCGGCGGCGCGCGCCTCGTCCGTGACGTATCCCGTGTCCGTCAGCACGGCGAGTGAGCCCTCCCCGCTGTCGATGCGGTAGCCCACGCTCTCGCGCGCGTCGTGCGAGGTGCGGAAGCTCTTCACGCGCAGCGCGCCGACGGTGAACCCGTCCCCCGCGGAAAAGGCGCGCAGCCGCCCGTCGGGGCAGCGAAGCGCCGCGGCGGTGCCGCAGCTTGCGTAGAGCGGCGCGCCGCATTTTTTGCACAGCGCCGCCAATCCGCGCACGTGGTCGATGTGCTCGTGTGTGATGAGAACGCCGTCAAGATCCTCGGGCGCAAGGCCGAGCGCCGCGAGCGCCTGCGTGATGCGGCGGCAGGAGATGCCCGCGTCGATCAGGACGCGCGTGCGTTCGTGGCAGACGAGCGCGGCGTTGCCCGCGCTCGAGCTTGCCAGGGTGTAAAATTCCATAAAGCAGGTCCTTTGTATCAAATCATGCTGATTCTACCACACGCGCGCGCAATAGTCAAAAAGAAAAAGGCCCCCGGAGCGGGAGCCTTGCGGAAAGGGGGGGCGCCGCCTGCGCCGCGCTATTCTGCCGCAGGGAAACAAAGCTCCGCCATGAAGCCGTTTTCCCCGGTGCAGACGATGTCGCCCGCGGCGACGACGCCCTCGCAGACGTAGAGGTCGGCCTGGCAGGGCTGCGTCTCGTCGGGATAATTCGTCACAGCATAGGTGTAGCGCGCGAGCGTCTTTCCGCAGCAGCGGCCCAGGTCAAAGCCCTGCGCCTTCTGCAGCTCGTTGTAGCTCAGGTACGGCTCCTCGAGCGTCTCGCCCAGCGTGACGCTCAGCGTTTCGATCGGCTCGCTTTTCACCTCCCAGCCGAGGGAGGTGAGGTAGGCGACGCGCTCTTCGTTGGTCGCGGCGGGAATGGCGGCGTTCTGCGTGCGCGCCCTGCCGCAGCCGCGCAGCGCCAAAACCAGCGCGAGCAGCACGCACAGCGCGAGCAGCGCGGCCGCCGCGCGCCGCTTTTTGAACCGTTTGGTGATGATGAACACGCAAGATCACGCCCTTTCGCAAAAGGCTATTCCCACGCGCGCAGAAATATGCTAAAATGCCCGCAGAAATAAGAAAGGCGGGAAATGCCATGCCGCAGCAGAGACTCGATAAGATCATCGCCTCCACGGGGCGCTTTTCGCGCCGCGAGGTGAAGCAGCTCGTGCGCGAGGGGCGCGTGCTCGTGAACGGGCGCATCGCCGCGGGCGCGGAGGAAAAGTGCGACCCGCTCACCGCGCGCATTACGGTGGACGGCGCGGACGTGGGCTACCGCGCGCACACCTGGGTGATGCTGCACAAGCCGGCGGGCGTGCTGTCCGCCACCGAGGACGGGCGCGGAAAAACGGTGCTCGACCTGCTGCCGCCGGAATACCGCAGGATGGGGCTGTTTCCCGTCGGGCGGCTCGACAGGGACACCGAGGGGCTGCTGCTGCTCACTGACGACGGCGCGCTTGCGCACGATCTGCTCGCGCCGAAAAAGCATGTGGACAAGGTCTACCTCGTCCGCACGGACGGTGCGCTCACGCAGGAGGACTGCGCGGCGTTTGCTGCGGGGATCACGCTTGCCGGCGGGCTTGCCTGCCTTCCGGCAAAGCTTGAGATCATAACGAGCGGCGCGCAGAGCGAGGCGCTCGTCACCCTCCATGAGGGAAAGTTCCACCAGATCAAGCGGATGCTTGCCTCGCGCGGCAAGCCGGTCGTTTACCTCAAGCGCCTTTCGATGGGACCGCTCGCGCTGGACAGCTCGCTCGCGCCGGGCGATTACCGCCTGCTGACGGGGGAGGAGACCGCGCGGCTGGGCGCCGCTTGGCAGATTGCCCAAGAAAAAAACAGCGAGGACCGGTGACACTCTGCAAGCGCTTTACGAAATGCCCAAAAAAACCAAAAAAATTTGTGGAAAAAAGAAAAAAGTTCTTGCAAAAAATGTCGAAAGCAATTATAATAATTTCATCCAGTCGGCGGAATGCACAAACTGCCTGAAAGCGTAAGGAGGCCCCGATATGTCCGGAAGAATTTTTCAGAATATCGTTTTGCAGTTCAAGGAAACGACCGATACCATCATCGGCGTGATCGACTCCGAGGGAACGGTCATCGCCTGCACCGACCTGCCGGAGATCGGGCAGCGCTGGCCGCATCTGGTCCAGCCGGTCAACGCGGCGGAGGGCGGCTGCATCGCGCTCGAGGGCAAGACCTTCAAGGCGCTCGAGGGCTGGGGCGGGCAGTTCGATTTCGCCGCCTTCACGCGCGGCGAGGATCCGCTCAGCGCCACCGTCTGCCGCATGGTGACCGTCGCGCTCAACACCGCCAAGAGCTATTACGAGGAAAAGCACGACAAGACCTCGTTCGTCAAGAGCATCCTGTCGGATAATATCCTCCTCAGCGATATTTATGTCCGCGCCAAGGAGCTGCACATGGAGGCCGAGCTCAACCGCGGCGTATTCGTGATCCGCCGCCTTGACGAAAAGGCGGACGCCGTCCCGGTCGAGACGATCCAGAGCATCTTCCCCGACCGGCAGACCAGCTTCGTCCTCGCCATGGGCGAGGAGGATATCGTCCTTGTGCAGCAGCTGGGCGACAATACCGAGATGTCCGACCTGGAAAAGACCGCCGCCCACATCGAGGAGGCGCTGCGCGTGAACGGCGAGAGCACGGTCGTCGTCGGTATCGGCACGGTGGCGACGCATCTGCGCGACCTTGCCAAGGCCTATAAGGAAGCGCAGATGGCGATCGAGGTCGGCAAGGTGTTCGACACGGAAAAGTATGTCATCAGCTATGAAAATCTCGGCATCGGGCGTCTGATCTACCAGCTCCCCACCACGCTGTGCGAGATGTTCCTGCAGGAGGTCTTCAAGAAGAACCCCATCGACGCGCTCGACAAGGAGACGCTCTTCACCATCAACAAGTTCTTCGAGAACAACCTCATCCTCTCGGAGACGGCGCGCAAGCTCTTCGTCCACAGAAACACGCTCGTCTACCGCCTCGAGAAGATCAAGAAGCTCACCGGGCTCGACCTGCGCGAGTTCGACGACGCCATCACCTTCAAGGTCGCGCTGATGGTCAAGAAGTACCTCGCCTCCCGCGGCATCGAGGCATAAAAGGCAAAGGCTCCGTTTACCGGCGGGAGCCGTCCGATCAGGACGGCTCCCGCTTTTCGACAGCACCGGCAAAAAAATCAAGAGTTGACATAATTATCTGTTGCCATTGCGCGCGCACCGCGCTATAATAAAATCAGAATAATGCGAAAACGGCGGACCCGGGGCGGAGCCTGCCGAAAACGGGGGACAGGGCATGATACGGCTGAACGGCGTGGTAAAGGAATATGACAGCGGGACGACGGCGCTGCGCGGCGTCTCGCTTCGCATCGAGGACGGCGAGTTCGTCTTTCTTGTCGGCCCCAGCGGCAGCGGCAAATCGACCATCATCAAGCTCCTCACCGGCGAGATCACGCCCTCCGAGGGGCAGATCGCCGTCAACGGCTTCAGCCTGACCAACATTGCCGAGCGCCAGATCCCGCTGCTGCGCCGCACGGTCGGCGTTATCTTTCAGGACTTCCGCCTGATCGAGAAGAAGACCGTTTACGAAAATCTCAGTTTCGCCATGCGCGCCGTGGGCGCGTCGCCGCGCGAGATCAAAAAGCGCATCCCCTACGTGCTCGAGCTTGTAGGGCTGGAGCAGAAGGCGGACAGCTACCCCAACCAGATATCCGGCGGCGAGCAGCAGCGCGTGGCGATCGCCCGCGCGCTGATCAACAACCCCAGCACCATCATCGCCGACGAGCCGACCGGCAACCTTGACCCCGCCCGCTCGCTCGAGATCATGCGCCTGCTTGAGCGCATCAACCAGCTGGGCACGACGATGCTCGTCGTCACGCACGAGAAGGACCTGGTCAACCAGTTCAAAAAACGCGTCGTGATGCTCGACCAGGGGAAGATCATCGGCGACGGTGTGGGCTACAACGCGAGGTAAGGCTATGCGGAGACACGATTTTTCTTATTTTTTCAGCGAGGGTGTGCGCAATATGTTCTCGCACGGCTTCATGTCCTTCGCCGCCGTGGGCATCACGGTGGCGTGCCTTGTGGTCATGGGCACGTTCACGCTGGTCGCCTACAACGCGCAGGTCCAGCTGCAAAAGCTTGAGAGCGACTATGAGATCCTTGCCTTTGTGGACGAGGAATACGACGAGGCGCAGACCGCCGCCGTCGGCCGCGCCATCGAAAAGCGACCCAACGTGAGGAGCTGCCGCCTCATCACCAGGGAGGAGGCCATGGCGGCGTACGAAAAGAAATACGAGGGCGACGAGCTGTTCCAGAATCTCGACCCCGAGATCCTGCG
>DHMW01000120.1:17447-18223 GCA_002405995.1 Oscillospiraceae bacterium UBA4632 | reverse complement strand
ACGATACCGGTGCCGTAGCCCATCAAAACGTAGTCCGAGACGAACATCGGCACGGTCTTGCCAGTCGCCGGGTTGATGACCTCGATACCGTCGAGGCGAACGCCGGTCTTTTCCTTGTTGAGCTCGCCGCGCTCAAAGTCAGACTTGCGGGCCGCGGCAGCCTGATAGGCCTCGACCTCGTCCCAGTTTTTGATGATGCTCTTCCACTTTTTGAGCAGCGGGTGCTCGGGAGAGATGACTGTGTACGTCACGCCGAAGAGTGTATCGACACGGGTTGTGTAAACGGTGATATCGTCCGGTGTGTTGGTCTTGAACGTGACCTCCGTGCCGGTAGACCTGCCGATCCAGTTGCGCTGCTGGGTCTTGACGCGCTCGATATAGTCCACGCCGTCGAGATCGTCGATCAGGCGGTCGGCATACTTCGTGATGCGCAGCATCCACTGGGACTTCTCCTTGCGGATGACGGGCGCGCCGCAGCGCTCGCACACGCCCTCGACGACCTCTTCGTTCGCAAGCACGCACTTGCAGCTCGTGCACCAGTTGACGGGCATCGTCGTCTTGTAGGCGAGGTCGTGCTTGAAGAGCTGGAGGAAGATCCACTGCGTCCACTTGTAGTACTGCGGGTCGGTCGTGTCGATCACGCGGTCCCAGTCGAAGCCGTAGCCGAGCATCTTGAGCTGGCGGGTGAAGTTTTTGATGTTCTGCTGCGTGACGATGGCGGGGTGGATGTGGTTCTTGATGGCGAAGTTCTCCGTCGGCAGGCCGAAGGCGTCAAA
>DHMW01000120.1:1436-17403 GCA_002405995.1 Oscillospiraceae bacterium UBA4632 | reverse complement strand
AAGGCGTCAAAGCCGATGGGGTTAAGGACATTGTAGCCCTGCATGCGCTTTTTGCGGCAGATGATGTCCATTGCCGTAAACGGGCGCGGGTGACCGACGTGCAGCCCCGCGGCGGAGGGGTACGGGAACTCAATGAGTCCGTAGAACTTCGGGCGCTTGTCCCCCGTCACGGCGGCGTAGGGCTTTTCCTGCTCCCACTTGTCCTGCCATTTCTTCTCAATGGCTGCGAAATCGTACTTCATGGATCTTCTCCTTTATGTGAAATAGTGTTTTGATGCAAAGAAAACGTCCCTGACCGTTTTGAACGGTCAGGGACGTAACGAACACATTACGCGATACCACCCTGATTCAGCGTGCAGTTCCCTGCATGCCCTCAGCGGCTTTCATAGCCCTGCCCGTAACGGGGGCAAGCCGTCCCGCCCTTGTCAGGCGGGCTGCTCGGGAGTGAGTCATCCACGCGCGCTTCCCCGCCGGCTTGCACCGTCCGCCGGCTCTCTCAGGGTGGAAATCGCGCGTCTTTATGCTCCGTCATCGCGTTTTGCATAAATCAGCATGACTATTTTAGGTGTTTTGTCCCGCCTTGTCAAGCGTTATTTTTTACTCCGCATGGGGCAGAATGGCGCTGAGGTCCACCTCCTCGCCGTCCGCCCAAAGATGCTCGAGCGAATAGAACCTGCGCGCCTCGTCGTTGAACACGTGGACGACGACGCAGCCGTAGTCGAGCAGCACCCACGTGCCGCCGCGATAGCCCTCGCGGTGCAGCGGCTCTTCGCCCTTTTCGGTCAGCTCCTTCTCCACCTCGTCGCACAGCGCGTTGATCTGCGTATTGGATGAGCCGGTGCAGATGACGAAGTATTCCGCGAGCGTTGTGATCTTGTCGATGCGGATGAGCCTGATCTCCTTGCCTTTCTTGCTGTCGAGCGCGCGTGCGGCAGTCTCCGCCAGTTCTCTTGCAGGAATCATGTAGGGATCTCCTTTCCTTTTCCGTTGTTCTCTCGATCTTACTTATTTTTCGTTTCGTTAGGGCGTTTCATTCTCCGGGCGCAGCCATTCCGGCATTTCATCGCTGCCGGCCGTGCCGCTGTTGTCACCTGTTGTGCCGCTCTCGCCCGTGCCGGGGTCGGACGGCGTGATGGGCGCGTTGGGGCCGTCCGGCGTCGCCGTACCGGAGCTGCCGGTATCCGGCGTGGTGATGGGTGCGTCGGGGCCGTCCGGCGCCGTGATGGGCGCGTCGGGGCCGTCCGGCGCCGTCGTGCCGGTGTCGCCGGTATCGGGCGTATCGGGATCGGTCGTTTCCGTGCCGTCGCCGCTGTCCGTTTCGCTGCCCGGCCACGCCGTGATCGCTCCGCTGTAGCGGTCCACACGGACCGGCGGTGTTGCCGCCGCCCTGCTGTCCTCCACATGGCCGGTGGAGGAGGAGAGCGAGCCGTCCTCGTTCACGGACATGATATCCAGATCGCTCATTGAAAACTTCTCGACAAAGGGGCTCAGCCCGTTGTTCACCA
This sequence comes from Oscillospiraceae bacterium UBA4632, assembly GCA_002405995.1. Taxonomy (GTDB): domain Bacteria; phylum Bacillota; class Clostridia; order Oscillospirales; family Oscillospiraceae; genus Hominicoprocola. The sequence goes on along the minus strand of DHMW01000120.1, from coordinate 15,898 downwards.
GATCGAGCAGCTTTGTCGCGTTCGGCGCCACGTAGTCGAGCTTCATCGGCTTGCCGTACTCCGCGCTGATCGACCGGCTGTAAACATACACGCCGTACCAGGGCATGGTGGTGAAGGTCACATCATCCACCGAAAGGCCGCCGAAAACTGCCTGCTTGCCGAACCAGAGGATATTTTCAAATGAAAGGTCCGTTTCCACGTTTTCCTGGAACACCTTGGCGATCTTTCCGATATTGGTCACGTTCTTCAGCTGCAGCAGCTGCTTGAGGACTGCCTTGAGAAAGTCCTGCTGGATCTGCATCCGCCCGCTGTCGCCGATCCCCGGATTGCCGTATGGGCTGTTCTTGTCGTTTTTGCGCCAGCGGATGACCTGCATGGCGTCATCTCCGCTGAGCAGGCGATAGCCCTTTTCCTGCTCGATCACAAGATCCTGGTACGGGTCATGGTAGTCCATGGTATAAGGCACATCAAAGTACACGCCGCCGATCGCCTCTACGATCTTGCCGACGGCCTCCCATTCCACGACCACCTGATAATCCGGCTCAAAGCCGACGAGCTGGGAGATCTCCTTATAAAGCGCCTGGATCCCCTTGTCTCCGCCGCCATAGAAATTGTAGACGGAGTTGATCTTCTTGACGTCCCAGGGGACGTTGACCATCGTGTCGCGCGGGATGGACATGACCGTTGCCTTCTGGTTCGTCACATCGTAGCTTGCCAGCAGCATCGTGTCGGTGTTGCCGCCGCCGCCCGTATCACGGCCAAGGACAAGCACGGTGTAGAAGTCCTTGCTCTTGCGCTCGCCGTCCGCGCGCGGCCGCACACCGTCGCCGTAGTCGATCTCTTCGGTCTGCTCGGTGCCGTTGTTTTTCTGGCCGTCGCCCTTGTTCGGCAGCTCCGGCGCGCGGATCTTCAGAAGGTAGCTCCCGCCGGCGACGATGCCGGCGAGCAGCAGCACCAGCAGCGCGCGCCCGATCAGCCTGCCCGGATGGGAAAACGTCTCCTTCACCTGCTCCCACGCCTCGTCGCAGTTGCGCTCGAAAAAGCCTTCTTCCCGGTGCGTGTGCCGCCCCTCGTAATAATTTTCCCTGTCCCTCTCGTAAGGGCCTCTGTATTCACTCATGGGTATGTCCTCTCAGATAGTCCAGTGCCTCCAGCGTATTGCGGTGAACGGGATTGCCCATTTCCGTCATCTCCTCCACCGTCATGGCGAGACCCATCTCAAGCCCCTTGTCCAGATCCTCCCACACGGCGGCGCGCAGCGCGTCCACGCCGTCAAAGTCACGGCTCGGCTCGATGAAGTCGGCAAGGTAGATGACCTTTTCCAAAAGCGTCATATCGGGCTTGCCGGTCGTATGCCAGAGAATGGCGTTGTAAACGTCATCGTCCACGCCGTATACGTCGCGCGCAAGCGCCGCGCCGGTCTTGGCGTGCAGCAGCTTGAGCGCCTTTTGCTCCAGCTCGTCGAGCGCAATGCGGTAATGCTCGCACATGACAAGCTGCTCCTCCATGGAAAGGCGCTTGGTCGAATCGTGCAGCAGCGCGGCAACGCGCGATTTATGAATGTCCGCGCCGTATTTTTCCGCCAGTGCCGCGGCTGTTTTTTCCGTGCCGAGGACGTGCGGAATGCGCTTGGGCTTGAGGTAGGAGAGCGCGATGGGTCTCAGCTCCTCTACCGTTAGACGCTTCAGATCAAGATTTGTTCCATAAAGATGCTTGCGGTAAATGTACCCCAGCACCGCAGGGGCAAGCAGCCCCTCCGTCTCCCCCTTCGGGATGCGTGCGCGCAGCGTGGTGGATGAAACGTCCACAAGGTTCGGCAGCGTCATCGTCACGATGCGGCTGCCGGGAAACTTCTTCCCCAGAAATTCCCGCTGCGGGGCAAACAGCGCCTCGCCGTCCGCCTCCGTGCGCCCGAAGGCGCAGATGCCGGCGTACCGCACGATCTCCTCCGGTCTGTACCAGTACTGAAAAGTGAGGAACATATCCGTCCCCATCAGGAGCCACAGCTCGTCGCCCGGGTGCTTCGCGCGAAGCTCGCGCAGCGTATCCGCCGTATAGCTTTTCCCCTCGCGCGCGATCTCCATATCCGACACTTCAACTCTTATGCCGGTATCCTGCCCGATCTGCTCGCCTATCAGGCGCGTCATGGCAAGACGGTGGAGCTTGCCCGGATCGTCTGCCGAGAGCGCCTTGTGCGGCGGGATGCCCGCGGGGATGAGCAGCAGCTCGTCAAGCCCCAGATATTTCGCCGCGCTCTCCGCCGCGGCCATATGACCCAGATGCGGCGGGTTGAAGCTGCCGCCGTAAATTCCGATCTTCAAAGCTTGTCCGTCCCCTTTTTCTCTTTTACTCCGCCCTCTTTGCCGCCCTGGGCAGCACGATCTTGTCTTTCTTGTCCTTTTTGTGCGAGGGACGGTAGAGCACGAACTTCGTGCCGATGACCTGCACCTGCTCGCTGCGCGTGAGCACGCTCAGCTCGTCGCACGCCTCGCGCGCGGTGAGCATGCTGTTTTCGAGCACGCGGCACTTGATGAGCTCGCGCGCCTCCAGCGCGTCGTTCGCCTGCTTGACGAGGTTTTCGCCGATGCCGTCCTTGCCGATGTGGACGATCACGTCGAGGTCATTGGAAAGGCCGCGCAGATACGCGCGCTGCTTGCTGCTTAATTCCATAATATTCCCCTATCCTTTTTATTGATGTTCTGCAAGATAGCTTCCGAGCGTTTCCTTGAACGCGCGCAGCGCCTTGCCGCGGTGCGAGATCTCCGCTTTTTCTTCCGCTGTCAGCTGTGCAAAGGTCTTTCGCTTGTCAGGCACAAAGAACACGGGATCATATCCAAAGCCGCCCTCGCCCATCGGCGCAAAGGCGATGGTGCCCTGCACCTCGCCGTCCGCGCGCAGCACATCGCCATTTGGAAACGCGCAGGTGACGGTCGTGTGGAAATGCGCGCGGCGGTCAGCCTGTCCGCGCAGCATCTCGAGCAGCAGGCGGTAGCGGCCCGCGTCGTCCAGCCCCTCGCCGCCAAAGCGCGCGCTGTAAACGCCGGGGCCGCCGTTGAGCGCGTTCACGCACAGGCCCGAATCATCCGCGATGGCGGGAAGCTTCGTCGCCTCCATGACGGCCTTAGACTTCAAAAGCGAATTCTCCGCAAACGTCTCGCCGGTCTCCTCGACCTCGATCTTCACGCCGAGGTCGGCTTCCGACACGACCTCCACGCCAAGCTCGCCCAGGATGGCGCTCATTTCCTTCAATTTCTTGGGGTTCTGCGTTGCCAGAACAAATTTCATCGTCAAACCTCCCACGGGTCCTTTTCCCGTCTCGTTTTGCTCCTGCGTTCCTTTTCCTCTTCCTGCCGCCGCGCCCTGCGCTCTTCGCGCTGCGCACTTATCTTTTCCTGCCAGGCCGTGAACTTTTTATCGAGCTTATCAAGCGGCCACTCGATCTCCGGCACGGGCATGATGACCACCTTGCAGCTCTCGCAGTAATAGGCGGGCGTTTGGTCGTCGCCGAATAATCCGGCCTTGACGAGCGTGACGGAATTTCTGTCGTCAGGGCCCGAACCCAGCATACCGTCCTCCCCGCGCCCCATCCACTCGATGTAGTCGCGGTAAGCGGGGATCACACCGTCTCGCATTTCCTTTCCGCAATAGGGGCAAACAGAAGTGATTTCCATATCCGTCTCCTTTTTGTCGCGCAGGGTCCTGTTTTTCCTGTTTAGATCAGCGCCTTGACATACTCCTCCGCATCGAACGGCTGGAGATCGTCGATGCCCTCGCCGAGGCCGACATACTTCACCGGCACGCCGAGCTCCTGCGCAATGGCGACGCAGATGCCGCCCTTGGCCGTGCCGTCGAGCTTCGTTAAGATGATGCCCGTCAGCCCCGCCGTCTCGCGGAAGACTCTGGCCTGCTGCAAGCCGTTCTGCCCCGTCGTCGCGTCGAGAACAAGCAGCGTCTCCTTCGCGGCGTCCGGCGTTTCGCGGTCGATGATCTTGCGGAGCTTGCTCAGCTCGTTCATCAGGTTCACCTTGTTGTGGAGCCTGCCTGCCGTATCGCAGAGGACGACGTCCACACCTCTCGCCTTCGCCGCGGCGAGCGAGTCGAACAGCACCGCGCCGGGGTCCGCGCCCTCCTTTGAGCGGACGATCTCGCAGTCTGCGCGCTCCGCCCAGATCTCAAGCTGATCCGCCGCCGCCGCGCGGAACGTATCCGCCGCGCACAGCAGCACGCGCTTGCCCTCGCCCTTCAGGCGGTGGGCAAGCTTGCCGATGGACGTGGTCTTGCCCACGCCGTTCACGCCGATGACCAGCACAACGCTCGGTCTGGTCGATAAGTCGAGCGCCGTGCCGCCCACGTTCAGCTTTTCAATTAAAATATCGCGCAGCGCCTGCTTCACGCCCTCGCCGCTCTGGATGCTCTTCTGGTACACCACGTCGCGCAGCTTCTTCACCGCGTCGTGCGCGACCGCCGCGCCGAGGTCAGCCATGATGAGGCTGTCCTCAAGCTCTTCATAGAATTCCTCGTCGATGGTCTCCCACACGATGGTGTCGTACCACGCCTTTTTGATCCTTGCAAAAATTCCCATACTCTCTCCTCGCTTATTCCTTGACGCCAAGCTCCTTTGCCATGTCGTTCATGTTGATCGTCAGCACTTTACTCACGCCGCGCTCCTGCATCGTGACGCCGTAGAGGACGTCCGCCGCCTCCATCGTGCCGCGGCGGTGCGTGATGACGATAAACTGCGTTTTGCTCGTGATGCGGCGCATATAGTTTGCCACACGCACCACGTTCGGCTCATCGAGCGCCGCCTCGATCTCATCCATGACGCAGAAGGGCGTGGGATGCACCTTGAGGATGGCAAAGTAAAGCGCGATGGCGACAAACGCCTTTTCGCCGCCCGAGAGCAGCGTGATCGTCTTGAGCGCCTTGCCCGGCGGCTGGACCTTGATCTCGATGCCGCAGCCCAGCACGTCGTTCTCGTCCTCCAGCTCGAGCGTCGCCTTGCCGCCGCCGAACAGCTCAAGGAACGTCTCCTGAAAGCTCTCGCGGATGAGGGCGAACTGCTCTTTGAAAATGGCGGTCATCTCGCCCGTGATGCTCTCGATGACGCCCAGCAGCTCCTCCTTTGCCTTTTCCACGTCGTCGCGCTGGGTCGTGAGGTAGGTGTAGCGCGTGTTCACGCGCTCAAATTCCTCGATCGCGCCGACGTTGACATTGCCGAGGCCGCTGATAGCGCGCTTGAGCTCGCCGATGCGGCGGTTCGCCCTGGGAAGGCTCTCCAGCTCGATGCGCTGCGCCTGCGCCGCGGAGTGCGACAGCTCGTAGCTTTCCCACAGCTTATCGAGGATCTGCTGCTCCTCCATCGCGCTCGTCGCGCGCTTCTGCTCGAGCCTGCTGACGCTGCGCTCAACGTTGAGCACATTTTCGTTCAGCTCCCTGCCGCGGCGGTCGCTCTGCCCGCGCTCGGCCTCAAGCGCAAGCTTCGCCCTGGAAAGCTCTTCAAGCGCGGCGCTCTTTTCCTCCGTCTGCACGCGCAGCGCGGCGAGCTCCGCTTCATGCGTGCCGATCTCGCGCTGCGCCTGCTCGTTCGCGGCTCGGTACTGTTCGATGAGCGCGCGTCTGCTCTGCTCGTCGCCCTGCATCTGCCCGCGCAGGCTCTCCAGGCTCTCAAGCGACCTTTCCGTCGTCTCGCGCTCGGCGGCATAGCCCGCGAGCGCGCTCTTCTTCCCGGCGATCTCGTCGCCGAGACGCGAGGTCGAGCGCAGCAGCTCGCTCTGGCCGGAAAGGCTCTTTTCCGCCTGTGCGCGCAGCTCGCCCGCCTCCTTTTCCTGAGAAAGCGCGAGCGCTTCCTCTTCCTGCATGGCGCGCTTCGCCTCGCCGCGGCGGCGCGCGATGGTCTCGCGTTCATTGTCCAGCGCCTCGAGCCGCTCGCGCAGCGACGAGAGCAGCAGGTCGTAGTGGTTCTTTTCCCCTTGCAGCTTGAGCACGGCGTCCTCCGCCGCGCGCTGCTGACCCTGCGCGACCTCCAGCTCGTATCTCGCCCTGGCAAGCTCGCGCTTGGCGTCCTCGGCCGCCTTGGCGGCGAGATCGAGCCTTTCGGCAAGGCTTCCGCGCCGTGCCGCCAGCTCGCGCAGCTCGCCCGCGCGGCTCAGGATGCCCGCGCTGCGGGAGATCGAGCCGCCCGTCATCGAACCGCCGCGGTTTAAGACCTGGCCGTCGAGCGTCACGATACGGAAGGCGTTCGAGAATTTGCGCGAAATGGCGATGCCGCAGTCAAGATCCTCGACCACGGCCGTGCGGCCGAGCAGGCTGCGGAAGATGCTGTCGTAGGCAGCGTCATGCTCCACCAGCTCGCTGGCGAGGGCAATGTAGCCGTACTCATCCCTGATGCGCGTCTCGCGCAGCTCGTCGCCGCGGATGGCGGACATCGGCAGAAACGTGGCGCGTCCGCCGTCGCGCTGTTTCAGAAAACCAATGGCGCTCTTGGCGTCCTCCTCGCGCTCGACGACGATGTTCTGCAGACCCGCGCCGAGCGCGATCTCGATCGCGACGGCGTATTTCTTATCGACCTTCATGAGACTGGCGACCGGTCCGCGCACACCGCGCAGCTGCTTCTTCTCCGCCGCCTGCATCACAAGGCGCACCGCCTTGTTGAAGCCCTCGTACTCCTTTTCCATCTCGCTGAGCAGGCGGATGCGGGAATCAAGGTTGTTCATCTCCATCGTGAGAGAAACGTGCTTTTCGCCCGCCTCCTTCTCGTGCTCGACGCGCCCCTGCATCTTCATCGTGTGACCGGCGATGATGTTGCGGATGGCGTCGGCCTCCTCCTGCGCGGCGTCAAGCGCCCTGCGGTTCTCCGCGGCGCGCTTTCTCGTGTCGGCAAGCTGCACCTCTCCGCCTTCCTGCTCTGAGACGATCGCGCTCTCGCGCTCGTCCATCTCGGTGAGCGCCGAGCGGAGGGCGGCGAGGTCGGCGCGGCTGTCCGCCGCGGCAGCAAGGGCGAGCGCTTCCCTTGCGCGCAGGCTCTCGGCCTCGCTTGCCGCCGCGCCCGCATTTTTCGACAGCTCCTCCGCCTGCCGCAAAAGCGCGGCAAGCGCTTCTTCAGCTTCGCTCCGGCTCAGCTCCAGCTCCTCGATGCGCGCGCGCTGCTGTGCAAGCTGCGCGTCGAGCGAGCCGACGCGGTCGGACTGGCTTCTGAGCTCCGCCTCCACGCGCGCGATATTCTCCTCATTGTGCGCGATACCCGTTTGCAGCACCGCGACGGCGGATTCATGCTCCTTGGCCTGCGCGTCCAGCGCAGCGAGCTGCGCGCGCTGCGCATCCTGCGCAATATCGTTCTCATGGATACGCACGGAGAACTGCTCGGAGGCCGCATACAGCGCCTCGAGGTCGGCGTTTGCCTTTTTCAGCTCCTCCTGCGCCAGCGCAAGGTCAGTGTCGAGCTTGATGGCGTTCGTTTTGAGCGTTTCCAGGTTTTCCAGCCACACGGAGATTTCCAGAAGGCGCAGCTCGTCGCGGTAGACGAGATACTGCTTTGCCGTTTCCGCCTGCGCGCGCAGCGGCTCGACCTGCAATTCAAGCTCGGCGATCTTGTCGTTGATGCGCACCAGGTTTTCCTCCGTGCGGTCAAGCTTGCGCTCCGTCTCCTCCTTGCGGTAGCGGAAGCGCGAAATGCCCGCCGCCTCCTCGAAGATCTCGCGGCGGTCGGCGCTTTTCTGCGAGAGGATCTCATCGATGCGGCCCTGGCCGATGATGGAATACCCCTCGCGCCCCATGCCGGTATCCATGAACAGCTCGTTCACATCGCGGAGCCTGACCGACTGCCGGTTGATATAATATTCCGATTCACCGCTGCGGTAATAGCGGCGCGTGACGGAGACCTCGGCTTCCTCCATGCTGGGAAAGATATGCTCGGTATTGTCCAGCACAAGCGTGACCTGCGCAAAGCCCATCTGGCTGCGCGTCTCCGTGCCGCCGAAGATGACATCCTCCATCTTCGCGCCGCGCAGCGACTTGCTCGACTGCTCGCCCATGACCCAGCGGATGGCGTCCGAAATATTTGATTTGCCGCTCCCGTTCGGCCCGACGATGGCGGTGATATCCTCGCCGAAATTGAGCACCGTTTTTTCCGGAAAGCTCTTGAAGCCCTGGATCTCCAATGCCTTTAAGTACACGAATTGGCTCCTCCTTGTAAAAAGGGGTACAATGACACATTTTGACTAATACTATATACCATTTTTCCGTTTCCTTTTCAAGTGGATTCGATGAACAAAGCGTAAAAAGACGCCCGAAGACGTCTTTTATCGCTTATCTTTTTTCTTTTCGTCAATGAGCGCATACAGCGTCTCCAGCGCGTCGGAGAGGCTGCCGAGCCGGTCGATGAGACCGCTATCGACCGCCTCCTCCCCATAGAGCACGCTGCCGACATCAGAGGCAAGATCCTGCGTGTCCATCATCAAGCGCAGAAATTCGCCGCGCCCGATGTGTGAATTTTTCGTCACGAAGCGCACGATGCGCTCCTGCAGGCGCTCGAAATACTGGTACGTCTGCGGGGCGGCGATCATGGTGCCGCTCGTGCGCACGGGGTGGATCGTCATCGATGCCGACGGCGCGATCATCGTCACCATCGGCGCGACGGCGAGCGGCACGCCGATGGAATGTCCCCCGCCGAGCACGAGTGAAACGGTCGGCTTTTTCATCCCCGAGATCAGCTCCGCGATAGCAAGCCCCGCCTCCACATCGCCGCCGACGGTGTTGAGCAGGAACAACACGCCGTCGATATCCTCGCTTTCCTCCAGATACGCAAGCAGCGGCAGCACATGCTCGTACTTTGTCGCTTTCTGGGTGTTCGGCAGCAGGATGTGCCCCTCGATCTGCCCGGCGATGGTCAGGCAGTGGATGGCAGCGCGGCCGTTTTTGATGACGACCGAGCCAAGGTCGATGACCGGCTGGATGGGCGGCAGCAGCGGCTCCTGCCCGTTCTTCTCCTCGTCCTGCGAGGGTCTCGTTTCGCTTCTCATAGCAAGTCCTCCCGAAAGTCATTTCCGGTAGGATTTGCAGGAAAGCGGGAAAGCATACCTCGCCCGCCGGATATCTGCTCCACCGCGCCGGCTCCCCGGCGGGCAGCTCATCTGCCCGACATGCCCTTTGCCACGATGTAAACTCCCGCCAGCATCTCGGCGACCGACAGCCCAAGGAGAAGCCCTGAGAAAAAGTCCTTGACATCGGAGCCGCCTATGGTATGGGAGAGCGCCTGCAAGGCGATCCCCATCACGATCAGAAGTACGCCGCGAAGCAGATCCTTCTGCCTTTCCAGTTCCTGCGTCCGCTTCAGCAGGTCCAGTATCTGCTCCTCGTCATAGGTGCGGACGCTTTTTTCCTCCGCAGGCTCACCGTCGATCAATTCTGCGACCGTAATACCCAGTTCAGCGCACAGGTCCTTCACCACCGCATAGTCCGGCATACATTTTCCGGTCTCCCACTTTGAAATCGTTTTGTTGGATACGCCGAGCTTCTGTGCCAGCTGCTCCTGCGTCAGGTTTTTCTCTTTCCTCTTCTGCGCCAGGAGCCTTCCGGTTGCCAATTGGTCCATATTGTTTCCTCCGTTCCTTATTCTATGGAAAAGAATACCCTTTTTCTGCGGAAACGCCATCCCCTGTTGGGAGAATTTTGGTGGAATCCTCGCTTTTCCGCCCTGTTTCGACTTATTTCACGGTTCAGAAAAAGCGCCCGGGGCGTCCCGGGCGCTTCCGCTATTCATTTTTCCGTGCCGTAGAAGAACAGCGCCACCGTACCGGGACCGACGTGCGCGCCGGTGACCGGCTCGTAACAGACCGTCAGGCACTCGCCGGTGAAGCCCTTCCCGCGCAGCAGCGCGAGCACCTGCTCCGCGCCCGCGGGGTTGTCGGCATGGGCGATGCCGATCCGCTCGTTTTTGTCGAGCGCGCGGGCACCGTAGTAATCTGCCAGCTCCTGATAGGCGCGTTTATTGCCGCGCACCTTGCCGCAGGAGACGATGTGCCCCGTTTCATCGCCGCGCAGGATGGGCTTGACGCCCAGCACCGTGCCCACAAGCGCCGCAGCGCCGGAGATGCGCCCGCCGCGCTTCAGGTACGCAAGATCGTCCACCGTAAAGAACTGGCACATATGCGCGCGGCGCTCGAGCAGATATTCGCCGATCTCTCGGCAGGACTGCCCCTGCTCCGCGCGCTCGGCAGCCTCGAGCACCAGCAGCCCCTCGCCGAGCGAGGCAGCGTAGGTGTCGATCGTCATGATCGCGCGCTCGGGGTAGCGGTCCATCAGATCGACCGCCGCCATGGCCGCGGCCTGCGCCGTGCCGCTGATGCCGCCGGACATGCCGACATAAAGCACATCGCTGCCCTGCGCGAGCGCCTTTTCAAAGTATTCCGCCGCCGTGGATGGATTGATCATCGAGGTCTTGACCAGCGCGCCGTCGCGCATGGCGTTGTAGAACTCCGCACCGTCAAAATCCGTATCCGCCGGGTAGACCATCTCCTTGCCGTTAACGGTGTAGGAAAAGGGGATAACGGTGATCTGATGGCGCTTGAGCAGCGCGGCCGGCAGATTCGCCGAGGTATCGGTAAAAAGTCTGAGCATGGAGATCGCTCCCTCCCAAATCGTGCTCAGGACAGCTTATCACGCCCCACCAGCAGATGCAAGCTGCTTTCGGATTCTTAACAGTTTGTTCACCTTTGTTTACTTTATTTCCGCATGAGATCAGAAGGGGCGCCCTCCTTGGCAGGAGGGCGCCCGGCTTTTTCTCACGCCTGCTCGAAGATGGCCTTCATGCACTTGTAGGTCATGTAGCAGTCGAGCTTTGCGACCGTTTCATACGGTGCGTGCATCGAGAGCACGGGCACGCCCGCGTCGAGCGTGTCGATGTTGCGCTGCGCCATGAACTTCGCGACCGTACCGCCGCCGCCGGCGTCGGTCTTTCCCATCTCAGCCATCTGCCAGAACACGCCGTTGTCGTTCATGAGCTTTCTCACCTTGCCGACGACCTCGGCGCTCGCGTCGCTCGCGCCGCCCTTGCCGCCGGAGCCGGTGTACTTGCACAGCGCCACACCGTAATTGACAAAGGCGGAGTTGCGCTTGTCGTAAACGTCGGCGAAGTTCGGATCATACGCTGCCGTCACGTCCGCGCTCAGGCAGAAGGAGTTGGCAAAGCAGTCGGCAAGCGCCACGCCCTGCGTGCGGCACATGTCGCCCATGAACCACTCAAACGCCTGGGAGAGCATACCGGACACGCCCTCGGAGCCGATCTCCTCCTTGTCGGCAAAGATGCACACTGCGGTCTTCTTCGGGGAAACAGCATCGAAAATACCCGCAAGCTCTGCGTAGGCGCAGACGCGGTCGTCGTGGCCGTAGGATGCGATGAAGCTGCGGTCAAAGCCGATGTCGCGTGCCTTGCCGGCGGGGACGACCTCGAGCTCGGCGGAGATGAAGTCCTCCTCCGTGATGCCGTACTGCGCATTCAGATACTGGAGAACGCCGAGCTTGAAGCGGTCGGAACAGTCCTTGTCCTCAAAGGGCCTGCCGCCGAGCAGCACGTTCAGGCTCTCGCTCGGGATGGCCTCGTTGAGCGGCTTTTTGCCCTGCTCGCGGCCAAGGTGCGGCAAAAGGTCGTTGATGATGAACTGGGGATCGTCCTCCTTGCCGCCGATGTGGACATCGACCTTTGAGCCGTCACGCAGCATGACCACGCCGTGCAGCTCGAGGGGGATCGTCACCCACTGGTACTTGCGGATGCCGCCGTAGTGGTGGGTCTTGAAGTAGGCCATCTCCGCTTCCTCGTAGAGCGGGCGGGGCTTGAGATCAAGGCGCGGAGCGTCGGTGTGCGCCGCGCCGATGTTCGCACCGTGGCTCAAGTCCTCACTGCCGATGACGGCGAGCATGATGCCCTTGCCGCGGTTGTTGCAGTAGACCTTGTCGCCGGCCTTGAGGGCCATGCCGCCCTCATAGGCCTTGAATCCCTTCTTTTCCGCCAGCTCAATGCAGTACTCCACGCAGAGGCGCTCGGTCTTGCCGTTGTTGAGGAACTTTTTATAGTCCTCGCAGTAGGCCTCCATCGCCTTTTCGTCCTCCGCGCTCAGGCGGTCATAGCCGTTCTTGGGTGCGTAGAGCAGTTTTTCGGCGAGCTTGTTTTTTTCACTCATCTCTCAGTTTCCTCCTTCAAATTGTTGATGATCGTGTTGATATAGACCTCTGCCGCATGCTCCGCCTCTTCGGCGGTCGGCAGATCGTTCACAAATTCGTAGCCGCACTGCGCGCGGAAATACTCCGCGTCCTGCTGCGCGGCGATGCGCGCCCTTGCATACTCCTCGGTGATGCCGTCGCGCGTCATGATGCGCTTCACGCGCACCTCTTCCGGCGCCGTCACGGCGACGGTCGCGTCGCAGATCGCGCCAAGTCCGCTCTCGATGAGCTTGATCGCATCAAGGCCAATGATCTCCGCGTTCGTCTCCGCCATCTTCTGCGCCAGCGCGCGCGGGATGTGCTCATGCACGATGGCATCGAGCTCGGCGAGCTTTTCCCTGTCCTTAAAGACGATCAGGCCGATGGCGTGGACATCCACGCTCCCGTCGTCCCGAAAGACCGCGCTGCCGAACGCTTCGCGCAGCGCACGCAGAAGCGGCTCATCATCTTTGAGCATCTCGTGATAGACCGCGTCGCAGTCGAGCACGCACGCGCCCTTTCTTTCGAGCGCGCGCAGCAGGCTTGTTTTGCCCGCGCCCGTGCCGCCGGTGATGCCGATGACGATCTTGCCGTCGTTCGCGTCCTCCACATGGAAGCCCGCAGCCTTTTTCAGGCGGTTTCCGATGGCAAGGCCAAGACCTTTACTGTCCGGACACTGTGCCCAAATTTCGCCCACATCTGTCTCGTCAAACGCCCGCAGCGCGTCGAAAACGTGCTGCGCCTGCGCGCGCTTGTCGCCGCTCGCACCGAGGGGGTGGACAACGTGTCCGTCGAAGAGGCGCGTGAACTCGTCAAAGCAGATGATGCCGGACTTTTCGCCCGCGTGCGTCAGCAGATAGCGCGCGCTCGCCTTTGCTCCGCCGGTCACGACCGTGACAGGGGCCTTGGGCGCATAGTGGCGGTACTTCATGCCGGGGGCGCGCGGCTTTTCGCCGTCCGCCATCCTCTGCGTGACCGCCCGATCGACCGTCACCTCGCCCAGCGCGCCGCGCAGGCTCTCGAGCGGCAGCCCGCCCGGGCGCAGGAGCTGCGGCGGCGTGACGGTGAGGTCGATGATCGTCGATTCCACGCCCACCTGGCAGGGGCCGCCATCGACGATGCCGTCGATCTTGCCCCACATATCCTCGCGGACATGCTCGGCCGTCGTGCAGCTCGGGCGGCCGGAGGTGTTCGCGCTCGGCGCGGCGACCGGTACGCCGGACGCTTCGATAATGGCGCGCGTCACCGCATGGTCGGGACAGCGCATGCCGACAGTCTCAAGCCCGCCGGTCGTGCGCAGCGGCACGCAGGGCTTTTTCTTTAAGATCATCGTCAGCGGCCCGGGCCAGAAACGCTCGGCCAGCTTGTAGGCCGCGTCCGGCACATCCTCGCAGTAGCGCGTGAGCCAGCCCGCATCCGGAATGTGCAGGATGAGCGGATTGTCCTGCGGGCGGCCCTTGGCTTCAAAAATGTGCAGCACGGCGGTCTCGTCCAGCCCGTTCGCGCCGAGGCCGTAGACCGTCTCCGTCGGGATGGCGAGAAGCCCGCCGCGGCGGAGGATCTCCGCCGCCTGCGCGATGCTCTCTTTATCCTCCGGCGTGCGGAGGGTAAACCATTTTGTCTCCAATGTCCTCTCTTCTTTCTTAAGCCTCGGTGCTCTCGCGCAGCTTCTCCGCCTGCTCCTGCATCGTGAGCGCGTCGATGATGGGGTCCAGATCGCCGTTGATCACAGCGTCGATATTGAAATTCTTCGTGTCGCCCATCAGACGGTGGTCGGTCACGCGGTTCTGTGGGAAGTTGTAGGTGCGGATGCGCTCGTTGCGCATGCCGCTGCCGACCTGCGCGCGGCGCTCGCTCGTGATCGCACCCTCTACGCGCTCGCGCTCGGCCTCGTAGAGCTTGCTCGCGAGCATCGCCATACATTTTGCGCGGTTCTGCAACTGGGAGCGCTCCTCCTGACACGAAACGACAATGCCCGTCGGCTTGTGGATGAGTCGCACGGCGGAGCTCGTCTTGTTGACATGCTGCCCGCCCGCGCCGGAAGCGCGGTAGACCTGCATCTCAATGTCCTCGGGCCGAAGATCGACATCGACCTCCTCCATCTCCGGCAGCACCGCGACTGTTGCGGTGGAGGTGTGCACACGTCCGCCGGACTCGGTCTCCGGCACGCGCTGGACACGGTGGACGCCGGATTCAAACTTGAAGCGCGAGTACGCGCCGTCTCCGCTCACGATGAAGTCGGCCTCCTTCACGCCGCCGAGCTCCGTGTC
>DHMW01000120.1:1019-1297 GCA_002405995.1 Oscillospiraceae bacterium UBA4632 | reverse complement strand
TCCTCCCCGCCCACGCCGCCGCGAATTTCGACGATGACGTTCTTGCCGTCGTTTGGGTCGCGCGGCAGGAGCAGCACGCGCAGTTCGTCGAAAAGGCGCTCTTTTTCCGCCTTGGCAGCGTTCAATTCCTCCTGTGCCATGTCCTTGAGCTCGGGGTCGGATACAAGCTCCAGCGCCTGCGCGATGTCGTCCCCGCACTTTTGATACGCGCGGTACGCCTCCACCACGGCAGAGAGCTCCTTCTGCTCGCGCGTGAGCGCGCGCAGCTTCTTGGGGTC
>DHMW01000120.1:0-918 GCA_002405995.1 Oscillospiraceae bacterium UBA4632 | reverse complement strand
AGCTGTTTGAGCTTTTCCCACATCAGGTCTTGTCCTCCGCGATGAAATCCGAGCAGGTCTTGATGAACTGGTCGCGCCAGAAATGGTAGCCCGCCGAGCCGGGGCGCAGCGAAACATCAGCAACGTGCGGTGCTTGCAGGTAGAGGTCCATCTGGCGGTAAACGTCCTTATAAAGCTCGTCGCTCTTATGGGTGATGACATAGGCAACGTTCTGCATCTCAAAGCCGCGGCGCTTCAAAAGCCCGCGGATGACACTTGAGCAGCGCCCCGCCCACACGGGCGTGCCGAGGATAACGAGCTTGTACTCCGACAGCGGGCGCGAGCACTTGGGGCGCGAAACGGGGCGCGTGCGCTTGCGCATCGCGTCAAGCCCGCTGCGCAGGAAGCCCAGCGCGCCGGAGCGGTCGATCTTATCGTGGATCTCAAGGCACTCGCAGCCGAGCGCCGCGGCGATCTCCTCCATCGCCTGCTTGGTGCTTCCCGTACGGGAATAATAAATGCAGACCACCTTGTTGTTCATGCTTAACCTCCGTTCAGCAGGAGCCAGCCGAGGGCAAAGGCCTCCCGCACATAGTAGTTGAGCTGTAACCCGTCATAGTACGCTGTGCGCGGCAGCGTCGCCGCCACACCGCAGGCCCACGGCACGCCGGCGATCCGTCCGGCGCGGTAAATATGATAGTCATTTGTCACGTAGGCAAACGTCCCCGTTGTATCAAGGCCGTTTTCTGCCATGATCGCGTAGCTGAAATCAAAGTTTTCCCGCGTGCTGGTGGACCGGTCCTCGCGATAGATACGGCTTTCATCCACGCCGTGGGCGATGAGCCAGCCGGCCATGCAGTCGGCCTCGGAGATATCCTCGCCCGGTCCCTGACCGCCGGAGCAGATGATGGGAATATCCGGCTTGTCCGCGATGAAATC
>DHMW01000047.1:24687-29108 GCA_002405995.1 Oscillospiraceae bacterium UBA4632 | reverse complement strand
ACCACCTACTTCGGCTGGGTGGACGGCACGTTCCAGATGCTCTCTGAGGATCAGATCGGCGCCTCCATCCTTGCCAAGATCGGCAATGCCATCGCGTGGATCTTTGCACCTCTCGGCTGGGGCACCTGGCAGGCGGCTGTCGCCTCCATCACCGGCCTTGTCGCCAAGGAGAACATCGTCGGCACCATGGGCATCCTGTATCCCGCCGGTTGGGCTGAGATCGGCGCTGCCTTCACGCAGATCAGCGGCTATTCCTTCCTCGTGTTCAACCTGCTGTGCGCTCCGTGCTTCGCGGCCATCGGCGCGATCAAGCGTGAGATGAACAGCGCGAAGTGGACCTGGTTCGCCATCGGCTATCAGTGCGGCTTTGCCTACCTGATCGCCCTGATGATCAACCAGTTCGGCAATGCCTTCACCGGCAGCCTGAACGTCATCGGTCTGATCGTTGCTATCGCTGCTCTCGCCGGTATGATCTACATGCTCTTCAAGCCCTACAAGGAAGCAACCAAGCTCAAGGTCTGAGAGCAGCGTTTATCCCATCGTTATCCTGAAAGGAGTGACCTTCCCATGTTGAACTGGTTGACCGCAAACCTGTCAACGATCATCGTCTCTGCCATTTTACTTGCCATAGTCATCCTTATCTCCACCCACCTCATCCGGCAGAAGAAGGCGGGAAAGAGCTCCTGCGGCGGAAACTGTGCCCACTGTGCCATGCACGGCGGCTGCCACAGCGGACCGCAATAACAACATGAGAGGCGCGGGCGACCGCGCCTCTCCTCCCTTTTTGATCTCGCAGCCCCGCAGGGGGCAGAAAGGAAGCTGTTTTCATGACTGAAACCACCGTCAAGATCGGCGGCATGATGTGCGGCATGTGCGAAGCGCACGTCAACGATGCCGTCCGCAAAAGCTTTGCCGTTAAAAAGGTCGCGTCCTCCCACACAAAGGGCGAAACGGTCATCCTCAGCGAGCAGCCGCTCGACGAGCAGGCGCTGCGCGCCGCCATTGCCGAAACAGGCTACGACGTGCTCTCCGTCAGCGCAAGACCGTATGAAAAGCGCGGCCTGTTTGGATTTCTGAAGAAATAAAGCAAAAGGGAAGGGCCGCGAGGCCCTTCCCTTTTACTCCCTTTGCGCGCCGCCGCGGGGATATCCGGCTGCGCTGCGCGGAAAATGTAAGGGCGCGAGCGCATGTTCCGCCCCCTGTCCGCATAGGCTATGCCATACGGCTTTTCAGAAGGGGGAACGGCTATGGCACGGGGAGGAAGACTGCATGGCGCGCGGCGCGGCGGGAAACGCGCTGCACCGCGCGGGAGAAAAAGCACGGGGGAGCGCGCGCCGCGTCTCGTCTGGCAGGTGGCCGTCTGCGGCGTGCTGTTTGTGGCGCTCGTTGCGCTGAAGCTGGCCATGCCGGATCACCTTGCCTCGCTGCGCGGTACGCTGGGGCAGTGGCTCGTGCGCGACGCGGACTTCGCCTCCGCCTTTGCTGCGGTCGGGCGCGCGGCGTCCGGCGAGCAGGATTGGGGCGATTCGCTCTCGGAGGCGTGCCTTGCGGTATTCGGCGGCGAGCAGGATGCGCAGCCGGTCTCCGGCGAGCTGCTCGGCGCGGCGGTCGCCGAGCAGGCCGCGGCGGAGCTCGCGCCGCAGCGCGAGCTTCCCGCGCTCGCCGTGGGCGAGCAGCGCATCCTTGGCTTTTCCTATGCTTCGCCGCTTGAGGGTACGGTGACCTCACCCTTTGGCTGGCGCGACGATCCGAACGGCGGGGGAGAGTGCTTTCATTACGGTATGGACATCGCGGGAGAGGAGGGCGCCGCCGTCTCCTGCTTTGCCGACGGGACGGTCGGCGTGGTGGGGGACAGCGCCATCCTCGGACGCTACGTCACCGTCGATCACGCCGGCGGCTTTTCCACGCTCTACGCCCACTGCAGCGCCGTCACCGTCAGCGCGGGGCAGAGCGTCCGCAAGGGTGACGAGCTTGCGCGTGTCGGGGCTACGGGCAACGCCACCGGTGCGCACCTGCACTTTGAGATACACGACGGCAGCGAGTATCTCAACCCTGTTTACTATGTCGCCGGCTGACCGCATGCTGCGCGTTTCGTGGAGCTTCTGGCTCTTGGTGCTGCTCGCCGCCGCCGTCAGCCCGCTTCCGGTCGTGCTTTCGGTGCTGCTTGCCGCCGCGCTGCACGAGTGCGGGCATCTGCTGGCGCTCAGAGCCTTCGGCGTGCGCGCCGAGGGGCTGCGCCTTTCGGCGCTTGGCGCGGTGCTCTATGCCCGCGGCGCGCAGCGCCTGTCCTACGGGCGAGAGCTGCTCGTCACGCTGGCGGGCCCCGGCGCGAATCTGCTCTGCGGCTTTCTGACGGCGCTGCTCGCCCTCCGCCTTTCCTGGACCGACGGCTTCGTCCTTGCCGGTGCGCATCTGCTGCTTGCGGCGTTCAACCTTTTGCCCATCCCGCCGCTCGACGGCTCCCGCGCGCTGTACCTTGCCGCCGCCTTCTTTTTTGGCCCCCTTGTCGGTGACGCCGTGACCGCCGTCACAGGCGCGCTCTTCGCCCTTGCGCTGAGCGGCGCGGGGCTCTGGCTGCACCTCAAAACCGGTGCGGGGCTTTTCTTCCTGCTCGCGTCGCTTGCACTGCTTCTCGGCGTTCTTCCGCAACTGAGACTTGCGAAAAGCGCGGCAAGAGTGTAGAATAGCTGAAAATGGGTCTTTGTGCCCGCTTTCGGCTATTTTATTTTTCGCTTTCAAGGGAGAATTTCCGTGGATAAAAGACTGGAACGTATCCTGCCGCGCGTGCAGAAGCCCGCACGCTACGTCGGCGGGGAATTCAATGCCATCATGAAGGACAAAGGCGCGGTCGATACGCGCATTGCCTTCTGCTTTCCCGATACCTATGAGATCGGCATGTCGAACCTCGGCATGCGTATCCTCTACGGCGTGATGAACAACATCGAGGGCGTGTGGTGCGAGCGCTGCTTTGCTCCCTGGGGCGATATGGAGCGGGAGATGCGGGACGCAGGCATCCCGCTTTACGCGCTCGAATCCTTCGATCCCATCGGTGAGTTTGACATCATCGCCTTCTCCGTCGGCTATGAGATGGCGTTTCCCGCCATTTTGAATATGCTCGACCTTGCGGGCGTCCCACTGCACGCTTCCGAGCGCACGGAGCTCACACCGCTCGTCATTGCGGGCGGCACGGCCATGTACAACTGCGAGCCGATCGCAGACTTCCTCGATCTTGCCGTGATCGGCGAGGGCGAGGAGATGAACGTCGAGCTGATCGAGCTGCACCGCAGGGCGCGGCGCGAGGGCTGGAGCAAGCAGGAGTTTCTCGTCCGCGCGGCGCAGATCGGCGGCGTGTATGTGCCGAGCCTTTACGACGTGGACTACAACGACGACGGCACGGTCCGATCCATCACGCCGAGAGACGGCGCGCCGAAAACGGTGCTCAAGCGCGTCATGGCAAACATGGACGAGGCTTACTACCCCACAAAGACCATCGTGCCCTCGACCGAGATCGTGCAGGACCGCCCCGCGCTGGAGCTGTTCCGCGGCTGCATCCGCGGCTGCCGCTTCTGCCAGGCGGGCTACGTCTACCGCCCCGTGCGCAACCGCTCGGAAAAGCTCCTTGCGCGCTATGCAAGGGAGGTCATCGAGGACTCCGGCTATCAGGACCTGACGCTCTCATCGCTCTCAACGTCCGACTATCCCTGCCTTGTCGAGCTGTGCGACGATCTGGAGGAATTCTGCGCCGCGCGGCACCTGAACCTTTCGCTGCCGTCCCTGCGCGCGGACAATTTCTCCATGGCGCTGATGGAGCGGCTGCAAAAGGGGAGAAAGACCGGCCTCACCTTTGCGCCTGAGGCGGGCACGCAGCGCCTGCGTGACGCCATCAATAAGAATCTCACCGAGGAGGATCTGCTCGCCTCCTGCCGCCGCGCGTTCGCGGGCGGCTACAGCGCCGTCAAACTCTATTTCATGCTCGGGCTTCCCACCGAAACGGACGAGGATGTGCTCGGTATCGCCGATATCGCCGCCAACGTCATGCATGCCTGGCGCGAGAGCGCGGCCAACAAATCGCGCGGCGTGCGCATCACGGTGTCTACCTCGTGGTTCGTCCCCAAGCCCCACACGGCGTTCCAGTGGGAGCCGCAGATTCCCCTTGAGGAATACGAGCGCCGCGTGAAGCTCCTGCGCGAGCGCATCAATACCAGATCCGTCACCTATAACTGGCACCCATCGCCCACAAGCTTTATGGAGGCGGTCATCTCCTGCGGCGACCGGCGCTTGTGCAAGGTCATCGAGACCGCGTGGCGCAAGGGCGAGACGCTCAGCGCGTGGGAGGACTACTTTGATCTGGACCGCTGGATGGAGGCGTTTGACGAGTGCGGCCTCGACCCGCACTTCTACGCCAACCGCCGCCGCAGCGA
>DHMW01000047.1:9397-24623 GCA_002405995.1 Oscillospiraceae bacterium UBA4632 | reverse complement strand
GAGCTGCTGCCGTGGAGCATGATCTCCACCGGCGTTTCGCCCGCGTACCTCAAGCGCGAGCACGCGCGCGCCTACGAGGGCGTGACCACGCCCGACTGCCGCACGCACTGCAATGCCTGCGGCGCAAACTGCCTGGTAGGGGGAAAATGCGATGTCTAAGTTACGGCTTGTTTTTGCCAAGGAGCAGCAGGCATCCTATATCTCGCATCTCGACGTGATGCGGACCTTCCAGCGTGTGTTCCCGCGCGCGGGGCTTTCGCTGCGCCACTCCAACGGCTTTCATCCCCATCCGCTGATCTCCATCCTTCTGCCGCTGCCTGTGGGGCAGTCGAGCGAATGCGAGATCCTTGATTTTGAGACCGTGGAGGACAGCGATGGCTCCGGCGTCGCCGAAGCGCTGAACGGCGGGCTTCCTGCGGGGCTTCGGGTGCTCGGCTGCCGCCCGCCCGTGCATCCGGCGCGCGAGCTGGCGCTGCTGCGCGCACAGCTGGAGCTGGACTATGACGGCGGCGTCCCCGCGGACGCCGCAGCGCGCATCCGCACGCTTTTTGCGCAGCAGGAGATCCTTGTCGAAAAGCGCACCAAGCACAAGGGCGTGACCGAGCTGAACATCGCCCCGCTCATCCGCTCGCTCACGATCGACGGAGGGGCAGACGCTGTGCGCATCGAGACCGTCGCCGCCGCGCAGGACCCGGGACTCAACCCCGCGCTCATCGGCGCGGCGGTCGCGCGGCACCTGCCGGAGCTCGCGCCGGACTTCACCCGCGTGCGCAGAAAGGAGATCTACGACAAGGAAATGAACGTTTTCCGCTGATTTTTCTCCCTTTTTGAAAATAAGACTTGCATTTCCTCTTTCCGTGTGATATGCTACCAAAGCTTGAAAAGGGCGGTCCTCTGCCGCGCGCGGGCAAAAGAAGCCCGGATGCGCCGAAGAAAAGCGGTCAAGAACGCCTATAAAACAGGAGGAAAACATCCATGGATCTCATCAAAGAGCTGGAAGCTCAGCAGCTGAAGAAGGAAATGCCCGTCGTCAACGTCGGTGATACCGTCCGCGTTCACGTCAAGATCAAGGAAGGCTCCCGCGAGCGCGTCCAGGTCTTCGAGGGCATCGTGATCGCCAAGAAGCACGGCGGTCTGGAGGAGACCTTCACCGTCCGCCGCGTCGCCTATGGCGTCGGCGTGGAAAAGGTGTTCCCCATCCACTCCCCCCTCATCGAGAAGGTCGAGACCGTGCGCACCGGCTTTGTCCGCCGCGCCAAGCTGTACTACCTGCGCGACCGCGTCGGCAAGGCAGCCAAGATCCGCGAGAAGCTGTAAGCATAGCCTTGAGAGCAAAAAAGCGTGGCGAGTACTCGCCGCGCTTTTTTTGTTGCCTTTTTCAAAAAGCGTGGTACAATAATAAATTAGATTATCAGGCGCATTTCGCCGCATGGCGCGCGCCTTTTCAGGGAGCTGCTGACTATGGAAGAATTCGATAAAAACACACAGGGTCCGGAGGCTGCCGAGATCCTCGCCGCCCCCGAAGGCGCGCCCGACGGGGAGATCGTGGAAAAGATCCCCGGCCGCGACGTGTACGAGACGGTCTCATCGCTCGTCTCGGCGCTTTTGGCGGTCGTGCTGATCTTCACCTTTCTCGTGCGGCTGATGGGCGTCGAGGGGCCGTCCATGATCCCTACGCTGCAAAACGGCGACCGTCTGCTCGTCGTCAACTCGCTGCTCTGCGGAGACTATGAGGCGGGCGATATCGTCATTGCCCGCAAGCAAAGCTTTGACGATAAGCCCATCGTCAAGCGCGTCATCGCGACTGCGGGGCAGACCGTGGACATCGACTTTTCCCTCGGCCGCGTCTATGTGGACGGCGAGCTGCTCGAGGAGGATTACATCAATGATCTCACCTACCGCGAGGAGGGAACGGTGTTTCCTCTCACCGTGCCCGAGGGCGAGGTGTTCCTCATGGGCGACAACCGCAACCACTCCAACGACAGCCGTGACAGCAGCCTCGGCACGGTGGATACCCGCCTGCTGATCGGCAAGGCGGTGCTCCTTCTTTTCCCGGGGCGGGATTATCTGACCGAGCAGCGCGATTTTTCCCGCATCGGCCTTTTGAATTAACGAAGCAAAGGAGGGAGCTGCCATGCAGCTGGAAAGTCTGAGCTGGTTCCCCGGTCACATGACCAAGACCCGCCGCATGATCGAAGCGGAGCTCGGCAATGTGGACGCTGTGTGCGAGATCCTGGATGCGCGCATCCCTATGAGCAGCCGCAACCCCGACGTGGATGAGCTGACGGCGGGAAAGCCCCGCATCGTGGTGCTCAACCGCGTCGATCAGGCGGACCCGGAGCTGACAAAAAAGTGGGCGGCGTACTTCCGCTCGCTTGGCTATGCCGTCATCGAAACGGATGCCAGGCAGGGCGGGGGCGTGAAGCAGTTTTCCCCCGCCGTGCGTGCGCTGCTGCGCGATAAGATCGCTGCTTATGAGGCAAAGGGGCAGGTCGGGCGCGTGCTGCGCGTGATGGTGCTCGGCATCCCGAACGTCGGCAAATCAACGTTTATCAACAAGGTCTCCGGCCGCAGGAGCGCCCGGGCAGAGGACCGCCCGGGCGTGACCCGCTCGAAGCAGTGGGTGCCGGTGGACAAAACGCTCGAGCTGCTCGATACGCCGGGTATCCTCTGGCCCAAGTTTGAGGACAGCGCCGTCGGCATCCGCCTTGCCTTTACCGGCGCCATCCGCGACGAGGTCGTTGATGTGGACGAGCTTGCCATGCGCCTGATGGATTACCTCGGCAAAAACTATCCCAAGGCCATCGAGGAGCGCTACAAGCTCACCGTTTCCGAAGGGGACGACGGCTATGCGCTGCTGGAAAGGGCGGGGCGCAGGCGCGGCTTCCTCATCTCCGGCGGCGAGGTCGATCTGGAACGCATGAGCCGCATCCTGCTCGACGAGTTCCGCGGCGGCAAATTAGGCCGCTTCACGCTTGAGCTTCCGCCGGAGGGTGAACGCACATGAGCGTCGATCTGCATTTTGAGGACGAAGCCCGTGCCGCGGGCTTTTTCTCCGTCTGCGGTGTGGACGAGGCGGGCGCAGGACCGCTGATGGGGCCTGTGTATGCCGCTGCCGTCATCCTGCCGGACGGTTGTACGATCGATGGGCTGGACGATTCCAAAAAGCTGACGGAGAAAAAACGCGAGGCGCTTTTTTCCGTCATTTGCGAAAGGTCCGTTGCTTGGGCGGTCGCAGCGGTTGATGCAAAAGAGATCGACGCGACGGATATCCTGAGCGCGCGCATGAAGGCGATGCAGCTCGCCATTGACGCGCTGAGCGTTCCGGCGGACTACGCGCTCATCGACGGCAACCGCGATCGCGGCGCGTCGGCAAAGATCACCACGCCGCACCGTACCATCGTCGGCGGTGACGGCGCGAGCTTATCCATCGCCGCGGCGAGCGTGCTGGCGAAGGTCAGCCGTGACCGCTACGTCGTGGACGTGCTCGCCCCCATGTATCCCGAGTATCAGTTCGCCAAACACAAGGGCTACGGGACGAAGCTGCACTACGCGATGCTTGACAGGTACGGTCCGAGCCCCGTGCATCGCATGACGTTCCTCAAAAAGTGGAAGGCGCGGCGATGAGCACGAAGCAAGACGGCGACTGGGGCGAAGCGCTGGTCGAGGAGTACCTGAGCGGGCGCGGCTGCCGCATCTTGGAAAAGGAGTGGCGCTGCCGCTTCGGCGAGATCGACCTCATCGCCGAGCAGGACGGCATGCTGCTGTTCGTTGAGGTAAAGCTGCGCACGAATTTGCAGTACGGCGCGCCGCGCGAGTATGTCACGGCGAAAAAGCAGGAACGGCTGCGCACCGCGGCGCTGCTCTATCTGAGCCGGCACAGGGCGGATGCGCCCGTCCGCTTCGATGTGGCGGAGGTCTACACCGACGCGCGGCACAGCGCGCGCGGCACGCGCATTGAGTACATCGAGGACGCATTTTGATCTGATTCCGGAAGGGAGACACGCGATGGCATTATACGCGATCGGCGATCTGCACTTATCGCTCGGCACGGACAAGCCGATGGACGTGTTCGGTCCCAAATGGGCAAACTATGTCGAGCGCATTCAGGAGAATTTCTCGAAGCTCAGCGATGACGACGTCATCGTCATCGCGGGGGATATCTCGTGGGGCATGTCGCTCGAGCAGTCGCTGCCGGATTTTCAGTTCATCGACGCACTGCCGGGCAGGAAGCTCCTGCTCAAGGGCAATCACGACTACTGGTGGAACACCGCGTCGAAGATGAAAAGATTTTTTGCCGAGCATGGGATCACCACGCTCGATATCCTCTACAACAACGCTTTTTTTTATGGGGACCACGCCATCTGCGGCACGCGCGGCTGGTTTTACGAGGAGGATGCGGCCGGAACGCACACGGGCAAGATGCTTGCGCGCGAGGCGATGCGGCTTGAAGCGTCGCTCAGGGCGGCGGAGGGGAGGCCCATCTTCTGCTTTCTGCACTATCCGCCGCTCTATCAGAACTACCAATGCCCGGAAATGCTTGCCCTGCTCGACCGGTACGAGGTCGAACGCTGCTATTACGGGCACCTGCACGGCTACACGCACCGCCGCGCGTTTGGGGGCAGGCGCGGGAAAACCGATTATGCGCTGATCGCGGCGGATTATGTCGCCTTTCAGCCGGTGAAAATTTACGATTAGGACAAAAATTGATGCAAAAAGGGGTAGTAATTTCCTGAAACGTATGGTACAATACCACTTTGCAAAAGCATCATTATGATGTTAATACGGAGGAAAAAGAAATCATGACTGTCAAGAATGTTGAAAAGCTGGAAAAGAGCAGGGTTGCCGTGACCGTCGAGGTCGGCGCGGAGGAGTTCGAGTCCGCCGTCGCCAAGGCTTACGCCAAGGCCCGCAACAAGCTCAGCATCCCCGGCTTCCGCCCCGGCAAGGCCCCCCGCAAGATGATCGAAAAGCTCTACGGCGCGGGCGTGTTCTACAGCGATGCCGTTGACATCGCCCTGCCCGAGGCATATACGCAGGCGATCGGCCAGAGCGGTCTCGATGTGGTCGGCTATCCCGAGATCGAGATCGTGGACGACAAGATCGATGAGAACGGCTTCACCTTCAAGGCGACCGTCGCCGTCTATCCCGAGGTCAAGCTCGGCGAGTACAAGGGCCTGACGGCTGAGAAGGAAGAGATCAAGGTCAGCGCTGACGACGTCAAGGAGCGCCTGAACGAGATGGCCGAGCGCAATGCGCGCCTTGTCTCTGTGGACCGCAAGGCGAAGAAGGGCGACATCGCCGTCATCGACTTCGAGGGCTTTGACAACGGCGAGGCGTTCGAGGGCGGCAAGGGCGAGAATTACGAGCTTGAGCTCGGCTCCGGCAGCTTCGTTCCCGGCTTTGAGGATCAGGTCATCGGCATGAAGGCCGGCGACGAGAAGGATCTTGACATCACCTTCCCTGAGGATTATCACAAGGACCTTGCCGGCAAGAAGGTCGTCTTCCACGTCAAGGCCAAGGAGATCAAGTGCAAGGAGCTTCCCAAGCTCGACGACGATTTTGCCAAGGACGTGTCCGAGTACGACACGCTCAAGGAGCTCAAGGACAGCATCAAGCGCGAGATCACCGAGCAGCGCGAGCAGTCCGCCAAGTACGCTGTGGAGAACGAGCTGATGGAGAAGGTCGCCGCGGGCATCGAGTGCGACGTTCCCGATGCGATGATCGACGAGCAGTGCGCCCGCTTCCTTGAGGAGTTCAAGCAGCGCCTGCAGTCTCAGGGCATCCCCTACGACCAGTACTGCAAGATGACCGGCATGGACGAGAAGAAGTTCATGGACGAGGGGAAGGAGCCTGCGATGCGCCAGGTCCGCATGGACCTCGCTGTGAACGCCATCATCAAGGCGGAGAACCTTGAGGCGACCGACGAGGAGGTCGAGAAGCAGTACAGCGACCTTGCCGAGAAGTACAGCATGGACGTCAGCGAGCTGAAGAAGTACCTCGACGTTATGTCCGTCCGCACGCAGCTCATCCGCGACAAGGCGATCCGCGTCGTT
This sequence comes from Oscillospiraceae bacterium UBA4632, assembly GCA_002405995.1. Lineage (GTDB taxonomy): Bacteria > Bacillota > Clostridia > Oscillospirales > Oscillospiraceae > Hominicoprocola. The sequence goes on along the minus strand of DHMW01000047.1, from coordinate 18,567 downwards.
GTGGACAGCGCGAAGATCGAAAAGAAGAAGGCGCCCAAGAAGGAAGCCGAGGGCGAGACTGCCGAGGGCGAAGAAAAGCCCGCCAAGAAGGCCGCTGCCAAAAAGTCTGCCAAGAAGGAAGAAGAAAAGGCTGAATAAGCGGCAAAACGGTTACAATAGATAGAACTGTCGTTCAACCACAAATGCCCGCCATTTGTGGTTGAACGCGTACATACCGCAAATTTGAACAGGGTATGAACAAGGAGGTCATAACATGAGTTTAGTTCCGTATGTCATTGAGCAGACCAACCGCGGCGAGCGCTCCTACGACATTTTCTCCCGCCTGCTGGAGGACCGCATCGTCTTTCTCGGCGAGGAGGTCAACGATGCGACCGCGAGCCTGATCGTCTCGCAGCTGCTGTTCCTCGAGGCAAAGGACCCCGACAAGGACATCCAGCTCTATATCAACTCCCCCGGCGGCAGCGTCACCGCCGGCATGGCGATCTATGACACCATGCAGTATATCAAGTGCGACGTTTCCACCATCTGCGTCGGCCTTGCCGCCAGTATGGCTGCGTTCCTGCTTTCCTCGGGCGCCAAGGGCAAGCGCATCGCGCTGCCGAACGCGGAGGTCATGATCCACCAGCCCTCCGCCGGCACGCAGGGCAAGGTCACGGATATGGAGCTTGACGTGGAGCATTTCCTGCGCATCAAGCAGCGTATCAACAGGATCCTCGCCGAGAACACCGGCAAAACGCCCGAGCAGGTCAAGCTCGATTCCGAGCGTGACAACTGGATGACGGCGGATGAGGCGCAGGCGTACGGCCTTGTGGATAAGGTCATCTATAAGAGATAAGGATTATTGATTTATGAGTGAAGACAGGAAAAAAGAGCTTCGCTGCTCGTTCTGCGGCAAGAGCGAGCGCGAGGTGAACCGCATGATCCAGGGACCCGGCGTGCGCATCTGCGACGAGTGCGTCCGGCTGTGCATGGACGTGCTGGAGGACGGCTACGAGCCGCACGGCCTTGAAGCGCCCGACGCCATCCCAACGCCGCGCGAGATCCGCGAGGTGCTCGACCAGTATATCATCGGGCAGGAGGCGGCGAAGGTTGCGCTGTCCGTCTCCGTTTACAACCACTACAAGCGCATCTTTTTCGGCGGCGACGACGAGGTCGAGCTGCAAAAGAGCAACATTCTGCTCCTCGGCCCCACCGGCAGCGGCAAGACGCTCTTCGCCCAGACGCTCGCCCGCATCCTGAAGGTCCCGTTCGCCATCGCGGACGCGACGACGCTCACCGAGGCCGGCTACGTCGGCGATGATGTGGAGAACATTCTGCTCCGTTTGCTTCAGGCGGCGGATTACGACGTGGAGCTTGCCGAGCGCGGCATCATCTATGTCGATGAGATCGACAAGATCGCCCGTAAGAGCGAGAATACCTCCATCACACGCGACGTCTCCGGCGAGGGCGTGCAGCAGGCGCTGCTGAAGATCGTCGAGGGCACGGTCGCCAACGTCCCTCCGCAGGGCGGACGCAAGCACCCGCATCAGGAATTCATCCAGATCGACACGCGCAACATCCTCTTCATCTGCGGCGGCGCGTTCGAGGGGCTCGACAAGATCATCGAGAGCCGGCTCGACCGCAAAACGATGGGCTTCGGCGCGGAGCTCAAGAGCAGGAGCGAGCGCGACGAGAGCAGGATCCTGCGCGAGGTGCAGCCGCACGATATCCTCAAATTCGGCATCATCCCCGAGCTGGTCGGCCGTCTTCCGGTCATCACCGCGCTCGACGCGCTCACGCGCGAGGACCTTGTCAAGATCCTTACCCAGCCGAAAAACGCCCTTGTCAAGCAGTATCAGAAGCTTTTTTCCTACGACGACGCCGAGCTCGTCTTTGAGCCGAAGGCGCTCGAGGCGATCGCCGACAAGGCGATCGAGCGCAAGATCGGCGCGCGCGGCCTGCGCGCGGTGATGGAGGGGCTTTTGATGCACGTCATGTACGACCTTCCGTCCGACCGCACGATCGACCGTGTGACCATCACACCGGGCTGCGTGGAGGGGACGGAGCAGCCGCAGATATCTCACCGCACAGAAAAGGAGGGGGCGGCGCTGCCTGCCGATCCCGCCTCATAAGGAGTACCCATGGAACCTGTGACCAAAAACCTTCCGGTGATCGCCATGCGCGGGCTGACCGTGTTCCCGCGCATGAATACGAGCTTTGATATCGAGCGCGCGATCTCCGTGCGCGCGCTTGAGCGCGCCATGGAAAACGGCGAGGAGATATTCCTCGTCACGCAGCGCGACCTCGGCACGGAACTTCCGGAGGAGAAGGACCTCTACGAGATCGGCACCGTTGCGCGCGTGACGCAGATCCTGCGCATTTCCGAGCGTGTGCTGCGCGTGATGATGGAGGGTCAGCGCCGCGCACGCCTGAAAAGGCTCTGGCAGCGCGAACCGTTTTTGCAGGCGCAGGCCGAGCTGATCGACGAACCGGCGCTGCCGCGCCGGGGCAAGCGGACCGAGGCGATGCTGCGCCAGACCTACGCGAGCTTTACCGAGTATGCCGAGCTGACGCAGAAGCTGCCCGACGAGGTCTATGCCGCCATCCTTTCGACGAACGACCCCGGCTACCTTGCCGACTTTATCGCCCAGCAGATCAACCTGCGCTATCAGGACAAGCAGGAGATCCTGAGCGAGCTGCGCCCGCTGCCGCGTCTCCAGCGTATGAACGAGATCCTGCGCCGTGAGATCGAGGTCACCGCCATGGAGCAGGACATTGAAAGCAAGGTCCGCTCCCGCGTCGGCCAGATCCAGAAGGACATGATCCTGCGCGAGCAGATCAAGGTGCTGCAGAACGAGATCGGCGAGGGCGACAGCGACGAGGAGCTGGATGCCTACCGCGCGAGGATCGCGGCGGCGAAGCTTCCTGAGGAGACGGAGAAAAAGCTGCTCAAGGACGTTGATAAGCTTGCCCGGCAGCCGTTTGGCAGCGCCGAGGCGAGCGTGCTGCGCAACTATCTGGATACCTGCATGGAGATGCCCTGGGGTACGGAGACGAAGGAGCGCGCCAGCGTAGACGCCGCGCGCAAGATTCTCGACCGCGACCATTACGGGCTGGAGAAGGTCAAGGAGCGCATTCTGGAATTTGTTGCCGTGCGCCAGCTCAACCCCGAGGCGAAGGGGCAGATCCTGTGCCTTGTCGGCCCTCCGGGCGTGGGCAAGACGTCCATCGCGCTGTCCGTCGCCAAGGCGATGAACCGCAAGACCGCGCGGCTGTCGCTCGGCGGCGTGCGCGATGAGGCGGATATCCGCGGACATCGCAAGACCTATATCGGCGCGATGCCCGGCCGCATCATCGAAGCGATCATCCGCAGCGGTTCGATGAACCCGCTGCTCGTGCTCGACGAGGTGGACAAGATGGCGAGCGACGTGCGCGGCGACCCCGCGTCGGCGCTTCTCGAAGTGCTCGACAGCGAGCAGAACTACGCCTTCCGTGACCATTACCTTGAGATCCCCGTGGATCTGAGCCGCGTCATGTTCATCATGACCGCCAATACCACCGACACCATCCCGCGCCCGCTGCTTGACCGCATGGAACTGATCGAGCTGCCGAGCTATACGGACGAGGAAAAGCTCCAGATCGCCCAGCGCTATCTTCTGCCGAAGGAGCGCAGGGCGAACGGGCTCACCGCCGCATGCCTGCGTGTGGATGAGGACGCCATCCGTTCTGCCATTGCACGCTACACGCGCGAGAGCGGCGTGCGCTCGCTCGAGCGTCAGCTCGCCAAAATGTGCCGCAGGGCGGCCATGCAGCTGGCTGAGGGCAAGGCAAAGCGCGTCGCCGTGACGGTGCAGAACCTGCCGGACTTCCTCGGCGCGCCGCGCATCACGCCGGAGCGCATCCCGGAAAAGGACCTTGTCGGCGTGGTCAACGGGCTCGCCTGGACGGAGACCGGCGGCGAGATCCTGCCTGTCGAGGTCGGCGTGATGGAGGGCAGCGGCAAGCTTGAGCTGACCGGCAACCTCGGCGACGTGATGCAGGAGAGCTGCCGCGCGGCGCTTTCCTGCCTGCGCCAGCGCGCGCAGGAGCTTGGCATCGCGCCGGACTTTTACAAGACGAAGGATATCCACATCCATTTCCCCGAGGGCGCCATCCCCAAGGACGGGCCAAGCGCCGGCATTGCCATCGCGACGGCGGTGCTCTCCGCACTGACGAACCGCCCCGTGCGCCGCGACGTCGCCATGACCGGCGAGATCACGCTGCGCGGCCGCGTGCTGCCCATTGGCGGCCTGCGGGAAAAAACAATGGGCGCGCTGCGCGCTGGCGTACATACGGTGATCCTGCCCAAGGACAATGAAAAGGATCTGCCGGATATCGACCCCAATGTGCGTGAAAGACTGCGCTTCGTGCCGGTCGAGACGGTGGACGCCGTCTTTGCAGAGGCGCTTGTGCTGCCGGAAAAATGCGCGGTTTCCGTGTCGCGGAACGGTTACCTTCCCGCGCGGGAGAGCAGCGTTTCCGGCACGCTGCGCGTATAAAACCTGCGGAAAGGAAACAGAACCATGGCGATCAACTTCAACAAGGCGGAATTCATCCTCTCGGCGGCTTCCGAAAAGCAGTTTCGTGCGCGACGGGACTGCCGCAGCTTGCGTTTGCGGGGCGGTCGAACGTCGGTAAATCGTCGGTCATCAACCGGCTCGTGAACCGCAAGAACTTTGCCCGCGTGGGCGCGTCCCCGGGCAAGACCTCGCAGATCAACTACTTCAAGATCGATGGGAAACTCTATCTGGTCGATCTGCCCGGCTACGGCTACGCCAAGGTCTCTAAGACCGAGCGCGACCGCTGGGGCAAGCTGATGGAGAGCTACTTCCAGAGCGCGGGCCTTATCCATCTCGGCGTACAGATCGTCGATGCGCGCCACAAGCCGACGGCGGATGACATGACGATGCATGACTACTTCGTGCAGATGGGCTGCCCCGTCGTGATCGTGGCAAATAAGCTCGACAAGCTCAAGGCGCGCGAGATCGAGCCGAATCTTGCCCAGATCCGCGAGACGCTGAGTCTGCGCGACGATGAGCCCGTCATTCCGTTCTCTGCCGAAAAGGGCGCGGGCAAGGAGCAGCTGATCGCGGCGATCCTTGACCATTTGAATGGCTGAAAAGCAAAACTACTTCACAGAAAACCCTCTGTATGGTGAAACCATACAGAGGGTTTTTATCGTATTTCCCGGGGAATTACTTTCGCAGCGTCAAAAGCGCAGTGCAGTGGGAGAAGGGCTCAAACGTCAGCGCGGGGAAGTGGGGGCGGAGTTCGTCATAGACGAAGTAAATTTCATCCTCGTCCCACTCGCTGCTTGCTGCATTTCGGCACGCTTCGAGCTCGCCGCGGGTGCGGAAAGCGACGTCGCCGATGAAAAGGCAGCCGTCCGCCTTCAAAAGAGGCAGGAGCGTGCGAAGAAAGTCGATCTTCTGCGCGTCCGTCAGATGGTGGAGCGAGTAGGTCGCAACGATGGCATCGTACTGCCGCGTGCGAAGCTCCGGCACAAGACCCTTGGAAAAATCGCCTTGATAAAGCTGTGCGTCCGGCATTTTGACCTGCGCCAACTCGATCATGCGCGCGGAAAAGTCCTGCCCGCAGATCTGGCAGCCCTGTTTGTAAAGCCGCGAGGTCAGAACGCCCGTGCCGAAGCCGATGTCCAGCACGTCGCGCCCGCCCTGCGCAAGGACGCGCTGATAGAGCGCGTTCATCATGGCGCGGTAGCCCGCAAAGGGATAGCGGTCATTTTCATCGGAAAGGCCGACGCTCCTGTCGTAGCCGTCGGCCCAGAGATCAAAGCCGGTGCTGCTCAGCATATCAATTCTCCTTTTCGTTCAGCGGGGGGAGGCCCAGCTCGTAGAATGCCACGGCGCTCGCCGCGGCAACGTTGAGCGAATCTACGCCGTGGTACATCGGGATCTTGACCGTGTAGTCACAGCTTGCGATGGTAGAGGAAGCGAGTCCGTCGCCCTCCGTGCCCATGACGATAGCGAGCTTTGGTTCTGAAGCAAGGCGCGGATCGTCGAGCCGCACGGAGTCGCTGCGCAGCGCCATCGCGACCGTGCGGAAGCCGAGCTCGCGCAGCAGCTGCGTCCAGTCGCCGTTTTCCGGCAGGTATGCCCATGGAATGAGAAACACATTGCCCATGCTGACGCGCGAGGCGCGGCGGTACAGCGGGTCGCTGCCCGCGGTCGTGAGCAGCACCGCGTCCATGCCGAGCGCGGCGGCGGAACGGAAGATCGCGCCGATGTTCGTCGGGTTCATCACGTTTTCCAGAACGGCGACGCGCCGCGCGCCGCGGCAGACATCCTCGACGCTTGGGAGCTTCGGGCGCTTCATGGCGCAGAGCATGCCGCGCGTCAGATGAAAGCCTGTGAGCCGGGTCAGCACAGATTCATCAGCGGTGTAAACCGGAATATCCCGGCGGCAGCGCGCAAGGATCTCGCGCCCCTTGCCCACGATATGCTGCCGCTCCATGAGGAACGACACCGGCTCGCAGAGCGCATCGAGCGCGCGGCCGATGACAAGCGGACTTTCCGCGACAAAAAGCGCGTTGTCCGGATCGGCGCGGTTCAGCAACTGGTTTTCCGTCAGGCGCGCGTAGACGTCGAGCGCGGGATCGGAGAAATCGTGGATTTCAATGATGTTTGCCATAGGCCATCCTTTTTTAAGACTCCAAGAGGTTCAGCAATGCGGCGACGTCCGGCAGCACGAACGTCGGCTGCGGGTCGGCGGTGGGGAGGTCCTCTTCCTTCGTCTCGCCCGAGAGAACGAGCAGTGTGTCGATGCCGGCGTTCGCGCCGCTGGCAATGTCGGTGTAGATGCGGTCGCCCACGAGCAGTGCTTCCTGCGCGGAAACGCCCGCCTGCTGCATGGCGAGCAGCGGCATCGCAGGCTCGGGCTTGCCGATGACGGTGGGCCGGCGGCCCGTCGCGCGCCAGAGCATTTCGCACACGCTCCCGCAGTCGGGCACGCAGCCGTAGGACGTGGGGCAGACCCAGTCGGGATTCGTCGCAAGGTAGGGAACGCCCTGTCCCAGCAGGATGCAGGCGTCCTCAAGCTTTTGAAACGTCAGCTCGGTGTCGAAGCCCATCAGCAGCGCGTCGGCGCTCTCCCGCCCGTCCGCCACGGTGAAGCCCGCGGCGCGCAGCTGCGATTTCATCGATTCCGTGCCGCAGACGTAAAAGCGTTGCATTTCCATCCCATGCGCGTGCAGATGCGCGATCAGCGCATCTACGCTTGTGAGGAAATCGCGCGGCCTGGCAGGAATGCCGAGCCGCGCGAGCTTTTCCACATAGGCGTCCACGCTGCGCGAGGAATTGTTGGTCAGAAAGCGGTATTGACCGCCGTGCGCGCGGATGTGCGCGAGCAGCGTCCCGGTGCTGGGGAAGAGGGTATCGCCAAGATAGAGCGTGCCGTCCAGATCGAAGAGGAACAGCCGCTTGCGTTTTAGTGCGCGCAGGTCAGCCATCTGTCTCATGCCTTCCTTTTGCCGTCCACGGCGATGAAGAAGAGGGAGCTGACTGCCAGCAGGAATGGGTAGAACAGATTGGGGATGATCTCGAACGCGGAGACCTGGTATCCCAGCTCGTGCGCCGCGGCGATGGCGACGAGCATCTGCGCGCCGTATGGGATGATGCCCTGGAAGATGCAGGAGAAGGTATCGAGGAGGGATGCGGCCTTGCGCGGCGAGATGCCGTATTCCTCGCTCATCTCCCTGGCGATGGGGTTCGCCATCACGATGGCGACGGTGTTGTTCGCGGTGGCAATATCCATCGCGCCGACGAGCAGCCCCATACCGATCTGACCGCCGCGCTTGCCGCGGAACGCCTTGCGGATCCAGCCCAGCAGCGCCTCGAAGCCGCCGTACTCGCGGATGAGCGCGCAGATGGCGGAGACGAGGATGGCGACCATCGACGTTTCAAACATGCCGGAGGCGCCGCTGCCCATGTTCTCCAGCAGCGCCTTGACCGCAAGCACGCCCTCCTGCCCGGTCGCGCCGGTGGCGAGCACGATGGCGGACCCGGACACAATGCCGATCAGCAGCACCACGAACACGTTGATGCCGATGATGCCGCCGATGAGCACCAGCACATAGGGGATGATCTGGACAAGATTGTAGCCGGGGATCTCCGCCGGGACAACATCGGCGTTCAGCGTCAGCACGAGGATGAGCGCGAGCGCTGCGAGCGCGGCGGGGAGCGCGATGTGGAAATTCTCGCGGAATTTGTCCTTCATCGCGCAGCCCTGCCCGTTGCAGGCGGCGATTGTTGTGTCGGAAATAAAGCTGAGGTTGTCGCCGAACATCGCGCCGCCCATGACCGAGCCGATGCACAGCGGCAGGGAATAGCCGCTCGCCGCGGCGATGGGGATGGCGATGGGCGTAATGAGCGTGATGGTGCCGACGCTCGTGCCCATCGCGGTGGAAACAAAGCAGCTGACGACAAACAGCACCGCCACGGCGAACTTGGACGGGATGATCGAGAGCATGAAGTACGCCACGCTCTCCGCGCTCGAGCGGCCTACCACGCCGACAAAGATACCGGCGGCGAGGAAAATGAGGAGCATCGTTACGATATTCTTATCACCGACGCCCTGCCCCATCAGCGTGAGCTTGTCGTCAAAGCTCAGCGCGCGGTTCTGGCAGCACGCCACCAGCAGCGCAACAAGGAATATGACCACGATGGGGATGGAATAAAAACCCATCGGGATACTGAGCACGTATTCGAAGATGAGCCCCAGCCCCAGATACAGGAGCAGAAACACGAGGATCGGCAGCAGCGCCGCGGGATTGGCTTTCTTTTGCATGATGAACGCTCTCTTTCTCATAAAGTACACACGGAATACATAAAAAAACGTCTCGCTGTGCGGAGACGTTTTTCTGCGCGATGTGAATTATTATAAGAAGTGCGATGTTTCTTGTCAAGCGATTCGGGCAAAAAGCACGAAAAAACGCTTGACAGCGGCGCTCTAATCTGTTAGTGTATGTATATACTCTAACGGATTAGAGGGAAAGAAAGAATGGAAACGCCGAAAATTTTTGAAAGTGAGTACCGCTTCTGCGAGATCCTCTGGGCGCACGAGCCGGTCAGAAGCCGCGAGCTGGTGGAGCTTTGCGCGAAAAACCTGGGCTGGAAGCCGACGACGACCTACAC
>DHMW01000047.1:5586-9276 GCA_002405995.1 Oscillospiraceae bacterium UBA4632 | reverse complement strand
TCGCAGGACGAGGCGCAGACCGCCGAGATCGACGAACTGCTCGACAAGCGCTTCGACGGCTCGCTGCCTGCGTTCGTCGCCGCCTTTGCCAAGTCCCGCCACATGAACGAGCGGGAGCTGGACGAGGTGCAGCAGATGATCGCGCGCTTCCGGAAGGAGGGGAGAGCATGACCGACGTATTTCTGAAGGCCGTGAATCTCAGCATCAGTGCGGGCTGGCTCATTCTGGCAGTGCTCGCGCTGCGGTTTGTCCTCAAGAAAGCGCCGAAGTGGATCATGCCGCTGCTGTGGGGCGTGACCGCGCTGCGGCTCATCTGCCCATTTTCCATCGAGAGCGCGCTCTCGCTCATCCCGAGCGCCGAGACGATCTCGCCGGAAGTTGTACAGTTTGACCCGAGTCCGACGATCACAAGCGGCGTGCCCGTCATCGACGAGGCGGTCAATCCCGTCATCAGTGAGAGCTTTGCCGCAGAGGCTGGGATGAGCGCCAATCCGCTGGACGTATTCACCTTCGTCATGGCATGGGTGTGGCTCGCCGGTATGGCGGCGCTGCTCGTCCACGCGCTCGTAAGCGCGGGAAAGCTGAAAAGAAAGCTCGCGACGGCGATTCTGCTGCGGGATAACATCTATGAGAGCGAATTTGTCGATTCGCCGTTCGTCTTCGGCGTAATAAAGCCGGAGATCTATCTCCCCATGCACATGGACGAGGGAACGGCGGTGCACGTCATCGCGCATGAGCGCGCGCACCTTGCCCGCCGCGACCACTGGTGGAAGGTGCTCGGCTACCTTGTGCTCGCGCTGCATTGGTTCAACCCGCTCGTGTGGGTCGCCTACATCCTCTTCTGCCGCGATATCGAGCTTGCGTGCGATGAAAGAGTCGTCAAGGGGCTGGACGGCGCGGCGCGCGCGGACTATTCACAGGCGCTGCTGTCCTGCGCCGCGCCGGGAAGAGCCGTCGCGGCCTGCCCGCTGGCGTTCGGCGAGGGGAACATCAAAACGCGCGTGAAGAGCGCGCTGCACTACAAAAAGCCCGCGTTCTGGGTCGCCGCGGCGGCCGTGCTCGCGGTCGTGATCGTGGCCGTGTGCTTTTTGACGGATCCGAAGTCCGGCGCCGGCGCGGAAAAGCTGCTCGGCGTTCCGCGCGACAAGGTCACGCGCGTCAGCGTTATGATGGAGCAGGCGGACGGCGGCGAGGAGTACCGCATGTCCACGGGGGAGATCGAGGATCTTTTTTTGCTGCTGGATGCGCTGGACTATCAGCCCCTTGGCACCGCCTCGGCAATGCAGGGCTGCTATGCAAGATTGTACTGCATGGACAGAAAAACAGAGTACTGCGAGCTGATGCTGTCGAAGGACGGCATCCTGGCGAATCCCGACAGGGACGGCGGGGAGGCGCAGCTGTATGAGCTGCGCTCCGGCGGCGCGGTGCTGGAAGGCTACATCACATGGTGCGTAGATCCAAACGATCCTGCGGTGCCGGAGGACCTTTTTGATCAGATCGACCGCCTGCTCTGCGATATGCCGCTCGGCGATTACACCTTCGGCGAGGTCGTGTTCGACGATCCGGCCTGGGAAGCGAGCTATGCCGAAACCTTTGCCGAAAAGGCGCCGGAGCTGCATGTCGGCGGCGCGTGCACGCTGACCGGACCATATGGGGCGGGCAGCGGGTACTACTACCGCTTTTCTGAGTGGGAAGAGATCACGCTGAAAAAGAGCAATTTCGACTGGCTGTTCCGCAATGGAAGCGGCGAAGACTGGGACGGCACGAGCGCTGCGAAGCTGCGATGCGAAAATGCCCGCGCCTGGCGCGGCACACAGACGGCCGAGGACAACAATGCGACGTCCCCGCTGGAGGGGTATCTTCGTGAAGATGAGCTCACGGCGATGGACCAGTGGCTTTTATTGCAGCAGCAGGACGGCAGCCTTTACCTCGTGATGGGCTATCGCAGCGGGACGTATCGCTACCGCTGGGCTGTCCGGCTGAACGGCGATGCAGACGACCCGGCGGCGGACGCTCTGGCGGTCGCCGACCTCGACGGCGACGGCCTTGCCGAGCGCCTGGTCTACAGCGAGGCGAGCGCGGGCGAGTACCTGCTGCACGTATACAAGGGAGAGACGGAGCTGTGGCACGAGACGCTGCGCACGACGCAGGGAGGGCTGCTCTCCTCGGCGTACTTCCTCTGCCGCGAGGACGGACGTGATATGCTGCTGGAATACAGCGTGGTCGGCAAACAGGGGAACCAGGACCATTATGCCTATTACTACAGCCTGCTGACCTTTGAAAACGGCAAAAAGAACATCCGGGAGAACGGCTTTGCCAGCATCTACCTGAACCCCAGCCTCGACCAGGGCGGGGAGTGGACGGCGGAGCATCAGCAGTTTGCCAACCGCGTGAATAAGCTGATGGACGGCGGCACGCTGGTCGCTGCGGCGTGGGACGGAGAGCTTTATCTGCACGGTGACGGGGCGGACTTCCGCTGCGTCTCGCCGTTCGGAGAGGACAGCGTGAGCTGGATCGACGGTGCGCTCGAGCGGCTTACGCGCGGCGATATCAAGCTGACAAAGGCGGAGGGCGCGCAGCAGCAGACCTACGGCGGCAGCGGCGCGGACAACGACAGCTATCTTTCGCTGCTGCGCGGGCAGTTTGCCTGGACCGACGTGACGGACGGCACCGCCCATACGCCCGGCGCGGCGGACTACCGAATGGAGCTTTCCGGCGGCAACTGCATCCTGACGCTCTGGGCCGGCTGCGACTACGCCCGCTTTCAGGATGGGAACGGCGGCATCCACTGGTTCACCGGCGCGCTGGGCCGCGAGAAAAACGGCGGCGTTCCGGCGGCGGATGTGCTGAGCGGGCTTTTTACCAAGCTGGAATTCGACTGGCTCTACGCTGCCATTCCCGACTATCACACGGCGGATTATACGCGCGAGGTGCTTGCGGACCGGGAGCCGGTCTACGCCGACGGCGATTACTGGGTGCGCTGCACGGACGGCGCAGCGAGCGTGACGGCGTATCACAGCCGCGCATCGGACACCGACAGCGCCGTGCGCTTTGCCACAGCGGACGAGCGCTACGAGACATCGCGGCAGATCAGCGCCGGCGCGCCGCGCGTGCAGGTGCGCCGCGCTTACCCCGAGCTGACGGACGAGCCCTACTGGGACTATGAGGGGGACTACCTCTGGTACGGCGAGAGCATGGAAACGGGGCTTGGGCGCGCGCTGATCTTCTGGTTCCGGGACAACAAGGTGGAGCGCATTGAGCTGAATCATATGCTTGACTGAGCAAAGGAGCAGCCCCCCTACGGGAGGGCTGCTCCTATTTCGGCGGAAAATATCATGATGCACACGGTGTGCCGGGTCAGGAGACCGACACCACGAGCCGCCAGACAGGCTCGGCCAGATAATAGCCGAGGACAGCGGAGGCCAGATTGGCGGTGACCGCGTAGGCCGCGGCGCGGCCCTTGCTATGGCCGGTGAGAAGGCCGCGGCCGGCGTAGAGATACAGCTCGACGAGCAGAATGACGAGCTCCGCCGGAAGCAGGAAGAAAAAGAGATACCAAGCGCTCACGCCGCTGTGTGCGGTGACAGATACAGATGCGGCGGCTAAAAGGCCCTGTGTCAGAACGTTGACAAATAAAAACGCTTTCCAATTTTTCTTCCACGAATAGCGGAACAGAAGCAGCAGCGCACC